>CAXTJY010000025.1:3874-8250 GCA_964244395.1 uncultured Rhodovarius sp. | reverse complement strand
GGCGCGGGCGCCGGGGATGGTGGCGGCCAGGCGACGGGGGGGGATGCCGGCGCGGAACAGCGCCTCGGACACGTAGATGTTGCCCAGCCCGGCGACGACGCGTTGGTCCAGCAACGCGGATTTGATCGGGGTGCGCTTGCCGGCCAGGGTGGCGGATAGCACGGCGGGGGTGAAGCTCTCCTCCAGCGGCTCCGGCCCCAGGCCGGCCAGGAAGCGATGCGCGTCCTCGGCGTCGGTACGCACCAGGTCCAGCGCACCGAAGCGACGCGGATCGACGAAGCCCACACGCCATTTCGCGGTTTCGAGCACCATGTGCTCGTGCAACTCGGGGGGCGCGTTGTGGCCGCGCGCGTCGGAGGCGCGGCCCTGGGGTCGGGATGCACCGTCCGAGCTGGGCTCCGCTGAAGCGGGCACCCCCATGCCCGGGGGTGCGAGTGGAATCGCCAAACCGGCGTTTCGCGCCCGGGCGACCATGCGGCCGGACATACCGAGGTGGATCAGAAGGCTGTCCCCGCCCTCCAGCCGCATCAGCATGTATTTGGCGCGACGGCGGAAGCTGAGCACGCGCGCACCGGTCAGCCGCTTCGCCAGGCCGGGGGGGAAAGGCCAGCGCAGATCCTCCCGGCGCAGCTCCGCCCGCTCGATCACGCCGCCCGTCAGCACCGCCGCCAGGCCGCGCATCACCGTCTCGACCTCGGGCAGTTCAGGCATCGGGAATCGCTGTGCTATACAGGCGGCATGATGTCCGACGCGCCCTTCCATGAACAGCAACCTGGCGGTACGGCCGATTTCGGCTTCCGCGACGTCCCGCGCGAGGAAAAAGCCTCGATGGTGCGCCAGGTGTTCGACAGCGTGGCGCCGAAATACGACGTGATGAACGACGTCATGTCGCTCGGCCTGCATCGGGTGTGGAAGCGGGTGTTCCTCAACGCCATCGGGCCGCGGCCGGGGGACACGCTGCTCGACCTTGCCGGCGGCACCGGCGACATCGCGCTGGGCGCGCTGCGCATGGGGGCCGGCCGGGTCATCCTGACCGACATCAACCCCGCGATGCTGGAGCAGGCGCGCGAGCGGGCGGTGAATGCAGGCAGCCTCCGCGGCCTCGAATTCATGGTGGTGGATGCCGAGCGCATCCCACTGCCCGACCGCAGCGTGGAGAAGATCTCCATGGCCTTCGGGCTGCGCAACTGTACCGACAAGGATGCGGTGCTGCGCGAGGCCAGGCGGGTGCTGCGGCCGGGCGGGCGCTTCTTCTGCCTGGAATTCTCCAGGCTGGAGATCGCGGCGCTGGAGAAGCTTTACGACATGTGGAGCTTCCAGGTTCTGCCGCGGCTGGGCGAGCGCATCGCGAAGGATAGCGAGAGCTACCAGTACCTGGCGGAGAGCATCCGCATGTTTCCGGACCGGGAAAAGTTGGCCGGCATGATGCGCGATGCTGGATTGGAACGGGTGGCGCATCGTGCCCTCTCCGGCGGGATCGTCGCCATCCATTCGGGCTGGCGGCTGTAGATGCAGCGCGTCCGCGAACGCTTCGCGGCGCAGGGCTTCGCCACTCATCTCGGCCTGCGGCTGGCGCAGAGCGAGCCGGGCCATTGCGTCATCGAGGCACCGTTCGGCGCCCATCTCACCCAGCACACCGGCTATTTCCACGCCGGCGTGCTGACCACGCTGGCCGACAACGCCTGCGGCTTCGCCGCACTCAGCCTGATGCCGGAAGGGCAGGAGGTGCTGAGCGTGGAGTTCAAGCTGAGCTTCATGCGGCCTGCGGCGGGAATGCTGGCACGCGCCACCGGCCGCGTGCTGAAGCCGGGCCGGACCCTGAGCTTCTGCCAGGCGGATGTGGTGGTGGTGCAGGAGACGGGGGCCGAAGTACTGTGCGCCACCATGCTGGCGACGATGATGGGCGTTGTGCCTTGAAGATCCTGCTGGTCGTCTCCGGCAGCGTGGCGGCGTTCAAGGCGCTGATGTTCGTGCGGCTGGCCCGCGCGGCAGGGCATGAGGTGCAGGCCATCCTCACCGCCGGCGGGGCGCGGTTCGTGACCCGGGAGGCGCTGGCGGCGATCACCGGGCGGGCCGTGCATCAGGACCTTTGGGCGGCGGAGGAGAGCATCGGCCACATCCGGCTGGCGCGCTGGCCCGATGTGGTGCTGGTGGCGCCGGCCAGCGCCAACCTGCTGGCCCGGATGGCGCATGGGCTGACGACGGACCTGGCCAGCACGGTGCTGCTGGCGACCCGGGCGCCGGTGTGGGTGGCGCCGGCGATGAACCCGGCGATGTGGGAACACCCCGCCACTGTGGCCAATGCGGTCGCGTTGCAGGCACGGGGCGTACGTTTCGCCGGCCCGATCGCAGGCGCGATGGCGGAGCCCGAAACCGGCGCCGGTCGCTTCATCGAGCCGGCCGAACTGTTGGCGGCCTTGGACGGCGGGGTCACTATGGCGACCCAGCGGGCGTCAACGCCGCTGGCCGGGCGCTACGCGCTGGTCACCAGCGGCCCGACGCATGAGCCGATCGACCCCGTGCGCTACATCGCCAACCGCAGCAGCGGGCGGCAGGGGCATGCCATCGCCGCGGCACTGGCGGCGCTGGGCGCCGATGTCACGCTGGTGAGCGGACCGGTGGCGGTGGCCGACCCGGCGGGGGTGCGGGTGGTGCGGGTGGAGACGGCGCGGCAGATGCTGAAGGCGTGCGAGGCGGCGCTGCCCGTCGATGTTTTCGTGGCCGCCGCCGCGGTTGCGGATTGGCGCACCGCCGGCGAGGCCGCGCAGAAGATGAAGAAGGAGCTCGGCGCGGCGGCGCCGGTGCTGGAGATGGCGCTGAACCCGGACATCCTGGCGACGCTGTCGTGCCACGCCTCGCGGCCGCGTCTGGTGGTGGGCTTCGCCGCCGAAACCGAGCATGTGCTGGAGCATGCGAAGGCCAAGCGGCTGCGGAAGGGCTGCGACTGGATCGTGGCGAACGACGTCTCCGGCGACGTGATGGGCGGGGCGGAGAATGCTGTGCACCTGGTGAGTGCGGAAGGCGTGGAGGATTGGCCGCGCTTGCCGAAGGAAGAGGTGGCGCGCCGCCTCGCGGCCCGGATCGCCGAGGCGCTGGCATGAAGATCCTGGTGCAACGGCTGCCGCATGCCGAGGGGCTGCCGCTGCCGGAATATGCGACGAAAGGGGCGGCGGCGATGGACCTGCTGGCCGCGGTCGCGGCGCCCCTGACGCTTCCGCCAGGCGGCCGGGCGCTGGTGCCTACGGGCCTGTGTGTCGCCCTGCCAGCGGGACACGAGTGGCAGATCAGGCCGCGCTCCGGGCTGGCGCTGAAGCACGGGATCACGCTGGTGAACGCGCCTGGCACGATCGATGAGGATTACCGCGGCGAGGTCGGCGTGATCCTGCTCAATACCGGCGCTGAGCCGTTTGTCGTCGAGCGTGGGATGCGGGTGGCGCAGGCGGTGCTGACGCCGGTGATACGGGGGCAATTCGAGGAGGTTGCAACGCTACCGCCGACGGGGCGCGCCAGCGGCGGGTTCGGCAGTACGGGAACGGCTGCCAAGGCATAACTTGCAGGCGCGCGATCTGCGTGTCCTTATGCTCACAAAATCGTGAGGAAATGGTTCATGCTGCTGCGGCTGTCATCCTTGTCGCTCGTGCTGCTCAGCACCGCGTGCGCATCCATCACGACTGGGACTACCCAGACGATGTCGGTGGTAACGGAGCCGCCCGGCGCCATCTGCATGGTGGGCCGCGCCGGGGAAACCGTGGGCATCATCAACCCCACGCCCGGTTCTGTCACCGTCGGCCGCTCGTCTGCCGCGCTCACCATCCGCTGCGAACGCCCGGGCTATCAGGTCGGGTTCGTCACCGTGCCCCCGTCCTTCCAGGTGATGACCATCGGCAACCTGCTGCTCGGCGGCGTGGTCGGCATCGTGGTCGATGCCGCCTCGGGGGCGATCAACCAGTATCCGCCGAACGTGGCACTGGCCATGGCGGTATTGCCGCCGCCGCCGGCCCCGCCGCCGCCGATGGTGATGGAGCCGATCCCCGACGAAGTGCCGCCAGCGCGCTCGCCCCGCCGGGGCCGCCCTGGCGTTTAAACCGGGCGCCTGACCCGACAGGGCTTGGCGAAGCTGGGGTCGGGGCTCCACATGCAGCGCATGGACCTCGACTTCACCGAAGACGAACTGCATCGCTACTCCCGCCACATCCTGCTGGGCGAGGTGGGCGCCGTAGGCCAGGCGAAGCTGCGCCAGGCCCGTGTGCTCATCGTGGGCGCGGGGGGCCTGGGCTCGCCGCTGGCGCTGTACCTGGCCGCGGCGGGGGTAGGCACGGTGGGGCTGGTCGATGACGACCGGCGCGGTCGGCACCTTGTCGCTGGCGGGCAGCGGC
>CAXTJY010000025.1:0-3864 GCA_964244395.1 uncultured Rhodovarius sp. | reverse complement strand
CCGCGCGTATCGGCCGCAACAAGGCCGAGAGTGCCGCCGAGGCGCTGGCGGCGCTGAACCCGGACACCAGGGTGGACATCCACGCCGCGCGGATGGATGCCGCGCTGGCCGAACGGCTGATCCCTGCCTACGACATCATCTGCGACGGGACCGACAATTTCCCCACGCGCTTCCTGCTCGGCGATGCGTGCCACCGCCTGGCGCGGCCGCTCGTGTCCGCCGCGGTGCTGCGCTTCGAGGGACAGCTTTCGGTGTTCCAGAGCCACATCCCGGGCAACCCGTGCCACCGCTGCCTGCACCCGGAGCCGCCGCCGGATGGGCTGGTGCCGAGCTGTTCGGAGGCCGGGGTGCTGGGCGCGGTGACCGGGGTGATGGGCACCCTACAGGCCACCGAGGTGCTCAAGCTGATCCTGGGCATTGGCGAGACGCTGACCGGGCGGCTGCTGTTATGGGACGCGCTGGATGCCCGGATGCGCACGATCCGACTGCGGCAGGACCCGGGCTGTGTGTTGTGCTCGGACGCGGCGAAGCCGCTGTCCTCCCAGGCATGAATCCGCTCGGCATCCTGCTGATCTCGGGCGGGCATGAGCGGGCGCATTACGCGCTGGTTCTGGCCACGGCCGCGGCGGCACTGGGGCGGAAGGTGACGCTGTTTGCGACCAACGGCGGGGTACGGCTGCTGCTCGCCGCGCGGCCGCTGGAGGCAGATGCGCGCGAGGCGCTGGTGACGGCGGCCGGGGTTGCCGGAATTGGCACGCTGCTGGAAGCGGCGCGGGACCTGGGCGTGGATTTGTGGGTTTGCGAGGCCGGCTTGGTAAGCGAGGGGCTTCGTGAAGCCGCCCTGCTGCCGGCCGTGGAGGCGACGGGTGCAGTCAGTTTCCTGACCGCGGCGACGGGTCAGTTGGTGACGCTGTAGCGGCCTTCAGTGGCCGAGGAAGAGGCGGTCGAGGCCGTTTAAGATATCGCTTCGGCTGGCTTCTGCGCTGCCTTCCCCCACTGCAAGAAGTCGCGCGGGAGAGAAGCCATCATTCGCAAGCGGATGAAGTGGGCGTCCCGTTCACCATCACGAGCGGCGTGGTGGGTCCCGCAGGGCTGAATGTGCCGACGGGGCAAATGATGACGTCAGGCCCCTCAACCATCTGCGACTGAAGCACGCACACCAGAGGAAAGTCCGAACATCGTCCAATTCGATGCCTATGGAGAGCGAGTGCCATCACTCCTTCACCGCTCCCGTCAGGCTGCTCACATAGTAATCCACGAAGAAGCTATAGAAGATCGCCACCGGCAGGCTCCCCAGCAACGACCCCGCCATCAGCGCGCCCCACTGGTACACGTCACCCGTCACCAGCTCGGTCAGGATGGCCACCGGCACCGTCTTGTTCTCGCTGCTCTGGATGAAGGCCAGGGCGTAGATGAATTCGTTCCAGCTCAGCGTGAAGCTGAAGATGCCGGCGGAGATCAGCCCCGGCACCGCCAGCGGCAGGGTGATGCGGCGCAGGATCTGCAGCCGCGTTGCGCCGTCGATCAGCGCGCATTCCTCCAGCTCGTAGGGGATGCTCTTGAAGTAGCCGATCAGCAGCCAGGTGCAGAACGGCACCAGGAAGGTTGGGTACACCAGGATGAGCGCCAGCGGGCTGTCGAACAGGCCCAGCTGCACGACCATCGTTGCCAGCGGAATGAACAGGATGGACGGCGGCACCAGATACGCCAGGTAGATCGCCAGCCCGACATACTGGCTGCCGCGGAAGCGCAGCCGCTGGATGGCGTAGGCGGCCAGGGTGGAGCTGAACAGCGACAGCACCGTGGCCCCCAGCGCCACCAGCATCGTAGTCCACAGCCATTGCGGGTAGGCGGTCTCGAACAGCAGCTTGCGGATATGCGCGAGTGTCGGCGAGGTGACCCAGAACGGGTTGTGGGTGGCGAAGTCGTACAGCTCGCCATCCGGTTTGAAGGACGTCACCGCCATCCAGTAAAATGGGAAGAGCAGGATGAAGAGGAAGCACCCCAGGGGGATCCACAGCATGACGGCGCGGCGCGCCCGGCTGTCCCACTGCATGGTCTCGGGGGCGGCGGTGGCGGCGTTGCTCATGCTGGATCGTCGTGCCCGGGCTTGACCCGGGCACCTCCTGAAAATGGCGCGACGTGGTTGGGGAGGCGGCCGGGTGGAGCCCGGCCAGGACGGGGCATCGTCAGGCTAGTCATTGCCTTCGCCCTGCTGCCACTTCCGCCGCGCCAGCCCGAAATACGAGAACAGCGTGGCGAAGACGAGGAAGGGGATCATCGACACGGCGATCGCGGCGCCCTCGCCCAGCTGCCCGCCCGGAATGCCGCGTTGGAAAGCCAGGGTTGCCAGCAGATGCGTCGAGTTCACCGGCCCGCCGCGGGTAATCGCGTACACCAGCTGGAAGTCGGTGAAGGTGAAGATGATCGAGAAGGTCATCACGATCGCCAGGATCGGCATCAGCATCGGGAAGGTGATGAAGCGGAAGCGCTGCCAGCTCGACGCGCCATCCAGCAGCGCCGCCTCATACAGCGACGGCGAAATGGTCTGCAGCCCGGCCAGCAGCGAGATTGCCACGAAAGGGATGCCGCGCCACACATTGGCGGCGATCAGCGAAAAGCGCGCCGGCCACTCGCTGCCCAGGAAGTTGATGTTGGTTTCGCGCCAATGCAGCACGTCGACGAAGACGTAGCTGACGATGGAGAATTGCGGGTCGTAGATCCACCAGAAGGCGATGGCGCTGAGGACGGTCGGCACGATCCATGGCAGCAGGATGATGGCGCGGATCAGCGATTTGAACGGCATGTGCTGGTTCATCAGCAGCGCCAGCCACAGGCCGAGCCCGAATTTCAGGACGGTCGCAACCCCGGTGTAGAACACGCTGTAGAACACGGCGTTCCAGAAGATTGGGTCCGACGCCAGGTACTCGAAATTCTCCAGCCCGACCCACACGCCGCTGCGGCCGATGGTGGTGTCGGTGAAGGCCATCCAGATGCCCAGGCCGAGCGGGTAGGTCAGGAAGACCAGCAACAGGCCGACGGCCGGCAACAGGCATGCCATGGCCAGGAACAGCTTGTGGTCGAACAGCCGCACCAGCCAGCCCGGTTCCGGGCGGGACTTCGACCAATGGACGGTGTCGTCCAGCGCGGTGACCGACATGGCTTAACTCCGGTGCGTGAAACGGGCGCGCGGCACGCTCAGCGCCGCCGGAAGAACCGCGCCGCCCGCCGTTCGGCTTCGCGCGCCGCGGCCTCCGGCGTGGCCTGGCCGCTCGCCACCGAGGCGCACATCTGCACCATGACGTAGTCGGCGTTGGCGGCTGCGGAGCCTTCCGTGATCGGGCCCTTGAAACCGTTCCAGAAGGTGGTGTCCATCGTGTCCTTGAAGATCGCAACCTTGGGGTCGCCGCTCCAGGTCGCGCTGGCATTGTAGGCGTTCAGCGGGTGCGCCCAGTAGCCGATATTCGCCTGCAGCCAGGGGTCGTATTGCGGCGCCTCCAGCATCGAGGCGAGGAAGGCCTTGGCGGCGTTCGGATATCGGGTGTGGCGGAACACCATGGCGTTCAGCGTCAGGCCCGCATCGGGGGCGCTGGCGGCGACGCCCTTGGAGCGGGGCGTGTGCTCGGTGTCGGCGGCGATGGCCGCGGTCGCCGGGTCGTTCTTCATGGCGAAGTAGAGCGACACGCCGTTCGAGGTGAAGAAGCACTCGTTGGACGCAAAGGCGCGGTTGTTGCTGATGTCGCCCCAGGCCAGGGTGCCGGGGATGAAGGTGGCGTACAGCTCCTTGCCGTACTCCAGCTCCTTCTGCGTTTCCGGGCTGTCGATCACGACTTTGTTGTCCTTGTCGACCAGCTTGCCGCCGTG
>CAXTJY010000024.1:0-15094 GCA_964244395.1 uncultured Rhodovarius sp. | reverse complement strand
ATGGGCCCTGCCCAAGATCAAGACGCTCTTCGGCGGGTCGCGCGAGGTGCCGGAGAATCTCTGGCACAAATGCTCGGCCTGCGAGCAGATGGTCTTTCACCGCGATCTCGAACGGAACCTGCGCGTCTGCACCCATTGCGGCCACCACGAGCGGGTCGGCGCCCGGCAGCGCCTGGACTGGACGCTGGATGAGGGCTGGCAGCGCATCGACCTGCCCCGCGCGCCGTCCGATCCCCTTCGGTTCCGTGACCAGCGCCGCTACAACGAGCGCCTGCGCGACGCCCAGACGAAGTCCGGCATGGATGACGCGGTGCTGGTCGGGCATGGCGAGATCGAGGGCCAGCCCGCCGTCGTCGCCGCCTTCGAGTTTGCCTTCATGGGCGGCTCGATGGGCGCCGGCGTGGGCGAGGCGCTGGTCGCCGCCGCACGGCTGGCGGTGCTGCAGGACGCGCCGCTGGTGGTGTTCACCGCATCCGGCGGCGCCCGCATGCAGGAAGGCGCCGTCAGCCTGATGCAGATGCCGCGCACCGTCATCGCCACCCGCATGGTGAAGGAGGCGGGGCTGCCCTTCATCGTGGTGCTGTGCGACCCGACGACGGGCGGCGTCACCGCCAGCTTCGCCATGCTGGGCGATATCCAGATTGCCGAGCCCGGCGCCCTGATCGGTTTCGCGGGCGCGCGGGTGATCGAGAGCACGGTGCGCGAGAAGCTGCCGGAGGGGTTTCAGCGGGCGGAGTATCTGCTGGAACACGGCATTCTCGACATGGTCGTGAAGCGGGGCGCGATGCGGGACACCCTGGCGCAGGTCATCGGGCTGCTGCGGGTGCCGCAGGTGCAGGCACCGGCGCCCGCGGTGGTGGCGCTGGCGGCGCCGGAGTGACGGGCCAGGGGGCTTCGCCCCCCGAAACCTCGTGAACGAGCGCCAGGGGTTGGGCGGGCGCTCGGCGCCGGTGATCGAGCGGCTGCACGCGCTGCACCCGCGGATGATCGACCTGAGCCTGGGCCGCCTTCAGGCGTTGCTCGGCAAGCTCGATCACCCGGAGCGGCGGCTGCCGCCGGTCATCCACGTCGCCGGCACCAATGGCAAGGGCAGCACCTGCGCCTTCCTGAGGGCCATCGTCGAGGCCGCAGGGCGGCGCGCGCATGTCTTCACCTCACCGCACCTCGTGCGTTTTCACGAACGCATCCGTCTCGCCGGCGCCCTCGTCGGTGACGATGCGCTGACCGATGCGCTGGAGGAAACCGAGGCGGCCAATGCCGGGGCGGCGATCAGCGTGTTCGAGGTCATCACCGCCGCCGCTTTCCTGCTGTTCAGCCGCGTGCCGGCCGATGCGCTGATCCTGGAGGTCGGTCTGGGCGGCCGCTTCGATGCGACCAATGTGGTGGAGCGGCCGGCGGCCTGCGCCATTACCTCCATCTCCATGGACCACATGGATTTCCTGGGCGACACGCTTGAGAAGATCGCGTTCGAGAAGGCCGGCATCATCAAGCCGGGCGTGCCTTGCGTGACCGGATTGCAGGCGCCCGCGGCACTGGCGGTGCTCCGGCAGGTGGCGGCGGAACGGGGCGCACCGTTGCTGGAGCGGGGCGTGGACTGGCAGCCGCCGGCCGGGCCGCTCGGCCTGCCGGGGCCGCACCAGTTCGACAATGCCGGCATCGCCGCGGCGGCAATGCGCGCCTGGGCACCGGCCTGGTTGAGCGAGGCGGCCATTGCCGCCGGGCTGGCGCAGGCCGAATGGCCGGCGCGGCTTGAAAGGCTGCGCGGCGCGCTGGCCGAGCGGGTGGCGCCGCATGAGCTGTGGCTGGATGGCGGCCACAACGCCGGCGCTGGCGAGGCGCTGGCGGCGCATCTTCCGGAATGGCGCGATGCGCCGCTGCACTTGCTGGTCGGGATGAAGGCGGGCAAGGGCGCGGCGGATTTCCTGCGGCCGCTGCTGCCCTTCGCCAGCACGGTGTGGGCGGTGCTGGAACCGGCACAGCACCTGGCGATGCCGGTCGAGCAGATCGTGGCGGCGAGCGGTGGGGTGGCAAGGGTGGGCGGCACGGTGGCGGAGGCCCTGGCCGTGCTGCCGCACGCGCCGGCGGGGCGGGTGCTGGTCTGCGGCAGCCTGTACCTGGCCGGCGAGGTGCTGAAGGCGGACGCCGCCTAGCCGCTACGCCACGTTCAAATTCTGGCGCGGCGAAGGAATGGGCCAACCCTTTCGGGTAGCTTCCTCGATCCACTCATGAATCGTGGAATGGACGTTATCCACCGCTTCGGCAGGCGTGCTCCCATCGGAGGTACAACCTGGCAGATCAGGCACGGTAGCGAGGTAGCCACCACCCTCTTCCTGCGGAAGAGGCTCGATGATGAGGGGATATCTCGCGTCCACCTTCAATCTCCTTCACGGCAGAAGTCGCAGAACTTGTGAATATACCGGTCTGATCGGCCTGCGTGCAGGGATCGTGAGGATGTGTCGGCGTTGAGGATGAATGATCTTGAAATGGGACCCTCCACCCCTCGGCGGCACGCACTCGATCCGCCGCCCATGACAGACCCGCTTAACGTCTGACATCGTCCAATCCCCTTTGGGATTGGCGTGCATGGCGGCCAGAAGTTGATCGGCCTTGCTGAGCGTCATTCCAGGCTGATCCGGCGTTCCGAGATGATGCGGCCCCAGGTTGCGCGGGCCTGCTGCATCATCTCGGCCAGGTCGGTGGGGCTGCCTTCGGCGACGTCGGACCCCTGGCCGATCATCCGTTCGCGCAAGGCGTCGCGGGCCAGGGCGGCGCGCAGCGAGGCGTTGAGGCGGGCCACCAGCGGCGCCGGCGTGGCGGCGGCGGCGAACAGGCCGTACCAGGTGGAATAGCGGAAGCCTGGCACGCCGGCATCCTCCACCACCGGCAGGGCGCGCAGCTCCGGCACCCGCGTCGGCGCGGTAACGCCCAGCGCGCGGATGCCGCCCTCGGCGATCAGCGGCATCAGCCCGCCGGCGCTCATGAAGGCGCAATGCACCCGGCCGGCGATCATGTCCGGCAGCATGCGCGATGCCTCGCGGTAGGGGACGTGCACGCCCTCGATGCCGGTCAGCGACTGGAACAGCTCGGCAGCGAGGTGCGAAAGGCCGCCGGTGCCGGGGGAGCCGAAGTTCATCTCGCCCGGCCTGGCGCGGGCATAGGCGACGAACTCGCGCACGTCGCGCACCGGCAGGGCGCCGTGGATGATCATGACATGCGCATTGTCGCTGACCGGGCCTATGGGCGTGACCAGCGCGTCGGTGCCGCGGGCAGCGGCGCTGACCATGGGGTTGATGACGACGTTGCCCAGCGCGGCCAGGAACAGCGTGTGGCCGTCCGGCGCGGCGCGGCCGATTGTGCGCAATGCCACGATACCGGTGCCGCCGGTCAGGCTTTCGACCACCGCGGGCTGGCCGATTTCCGCGGCGAGCCCGGCGCCCAGGTCGCGGGCCAGCACATCGGCGCCGGTGCCTGTGCCGAAGGCGAGCAGCAGGCGCACGGGCCTGGTTGCGGTGAAGCGATCCTGCGCGCCGGCGGGCGTGGCAAGCGCGGTGGCGGCGAGCCGGCGGCGGGTGATGGGCATCGTGGGTTCCTCCGGGCGGCGTTCGTTTCTGGCCCGACCATGCCGCATGGCCGGCGGAGCGTCACCTGACGGCGCGCGGCAGCCAGGCATAGCCGGCCGCGCCCATGCAAAGGGCGGCTGCCAATGCCGCGAAGCCGGCGCGATAGGCTGCTTCCGGCCGGGCGCCCGCGCTGTCCGGCCACAGGCCGATGATGGCGCCCACCAGGATGGGCAGGGCGGCGCTGCCCAGCACCTGCGCCAGGTTGAGCGTCGTCGCCGCCCGGCCTGCCATGTGGTCGGGGAACAAGTCGCGGTTTTCCGCCACCACCAGCACCGGGTAGCCGCTGGTCAGGCACAGGCCCGTCAGCAGGGCGACGGCGCCGGCAACCGACAGGCCGGGGAGCAGCGCCAGCCCGCCCAGGCAAGCCGCGGTGGCCAGCGCGCTGCCGATCACCACGCGGCGGCGGGAGCCGGTGATGCGCATGAGCCAGGGCATGGCCAGCAACCCGGCCGGCAACCCCAGCACCATGGCCAGCAGCACCTGTCCGCGCCGTGCCGCGCCCAGCCCATGCACGTCGGCCAAATAGGGCGAGGCCCAGACCGCCACCACCGTGGCCATCGCCGCATAGGCGACGAGATGCATCGACAGCAGCCGTGGCAGGCCGGGCGTGGCCCAGACGGTGAACTGCCCGCGCAGCGCGGCCCAGATCGATTCGGGCGCCCGGCCCGACGGTACCGGCGCATCGCGCACCCCCCACCACCACAGCGCGGCCATCGCCGCCATCAGCCCCGCGGTGCACAGCATGGCGCCGCGCCAGCCCAGCCACAGTGCCAGAAAGGCCAGCGGCGCGCCGGCCAGCAGCAGCCCGGCCTGGCTGATGGCGAAGGTGCGGGTCAGCATGGTGGTGGCGGCCGCGCCCTGGCGCCACCTCGCGCTCAGCACCACCGACGACATGAAGCTGGCCGAGCAGCCCAGCCCGACCAGGAATCGCGCCAGCCAGAGCCCGGTCGCGGATTGTGCCGAGGCCTCCGCCAGCGCGCCGCAGAAGGCGAGCAGCGACAGCCCGGCCACCAGCCGGCGCGGCCCGATGCGGTCGAGCGCGATGCCGACCGGGATCTGCGCCACGAGCAGCGCGGCGAAGAAGGCGCTGCCCGCGGCGCCCAGCGCGGCTGGCGCCATGCCGAGTTCGGCCGCGATGTCGGGGCCGAGCGCGCTCAGGCTGGCGCGGTGCAGCTGCGACATGCCGGTCATGCCGGCGGCCAGCCACATGATGCGGGTGGCGGTGAGGGTCATTGAGCTGGGCCGGCGGGCGAGCCGGGGCCGGAGGGTCCGCGTGCCGCCATCTGCGTTGTGTGCATCACAGCGCGATGCCCAGAGTCTCGCGCAGCTGCCGTGCGCCTTCCGGCGAAAGGGCAAGGCGGCGGCGCTCCAGCGCGTTGTCGGAGCGGGGTGTCAGGCGGCGCAGCCAGCCGCGCGCCTGCAAGCTCGTGGCGATCTCGCTGCCCAGAGCCCCGGCGAGGTGCGGCCGGCGTTCGGACCAGTCCATGCAGTCGCGGCAGGTGGTGCCGCCGGTGACGCCGAGCGCCGTGAGGCGGGTGGCCCCCTCGGCGGTGGCCTGCCAGCCGCCGGCGGCTGGGACAAGCCAGCCCTGCCCGGTCAGTCTCTCATGCAGCGCCACGCCGAGCCTGCCGGCGACGTGGTTCCAGCACAGCCGGGCGGTGCGAAAGGCCTCGCCATGCGGCCAGGGGGCACGGGAATGCCGGGCTTGCAGCCCGCCCAGGGTTTCCAGAAGGGTGGCAACTTCCTCGCCGGCGAGGCGGAAGTAGTGGTGCCGGCCTTGCTTGTGCAGCAGCAGCAGGCCGCCATCGGTCAGGCGGGCCAGGTGCTCGCTGGCGGTGGACGGGGCGATGTTGGCGACGCGGGCCAGTTCGCCCGCGGTCAGCGCCTCGCCCGGCATCAGGGCAGAAAGCATGGCCGCGCGGGCGGTATCGGCGAGCAGGGCGGCGGTGGCGGCGAAACCGGTCATGACGGGTGGATTACCCTATCGGGGGCCGCAATGCTGCGGCGCCGGCCGAAACATGCGGCGCCAGGGCGGCCAGCGCGGTGCGGCTGCGCAGCCCCAGGCGGATCAGCCCAGGCAGGTCTTGCGGTCGACGCAGCAGGACGCGCAGCACGCGCCACGGGGCGGGATTGCCGGCTTCGTCCAGGCCGGCGGCGGCGGCCGGCGGGATCGTTTCGTCGGCGGTGTCGGCGACGGCGCGCAGAACGGCGAAGGGCACGCCGAAGCGCGCCACTGCCGCGCTCTCCATATCCGCCGCTGCGGCGCCGGTGGCGGCGCGCAGGGCGGCCTTGTCGGCGGGGGTGGCGACGATCCGGTCGGTGCCGGCGATGTCGGCCGCGGTGGCGCCGGTGGCGGCGGCGATCGCGGCACTCCAGGCCTCGTCGGCCGGCCAGGCGGTTTCGGCGATGACGCGGCGGGCGACGATGAGGGAGCCGGGGCGGAGCGCGGGATCCAGCCCGCCCGCGATGCCCAAACTGAGGATGGCCTGGGGACGGGGCAGCGTCGCCAGGGCCAAGGCCAGGCGTGCCGGGTCAGCCGCGGCGATGATGTGAGGCGTGCGGCCGGGTAGCAGGGCTGCTTCCGCGGCGAAGCCGACGACCACCAGCATCATGGGCGCTGTGCCGGCGGCTGCGAATGAGGCGACGCCAGCTTCGCCTTCGCCGAGAAGCTGGCCACCACCGCCATCACAGCGGCGGCGCCATGTCCTTCCAGGGCGCGGCGCGTTCGTAGCCGGCGGCGGCCCGCAGCAATTGCGCCTCGGCGAAGGCCGGCGCCACCAGCTGCAGGCTGAGTGGCAGGCCGGTGCTGTGCAGCCCACTCATGATGGTCAGCGCCGGGTGGCCGGTGACGTTGAAGGGGGTGCGGGCCTGGCGCGGATAGGTCCGCTCGACCGCCTCCGGGTCGTCGATGCGGCAGGCCGGGTCCATGCTGCTGGCGGTCAGCAGGATGTCCACCTCGATAAACGCCTGCTGCACCGCGGCGACCATCTCGCCGCGGCGGCGCTGCGCCTGGACGTGGTCGCGGGCGGTGACGAACATGCTGGGCAGCAGGCGCCGGCGGGTGATGGCGGCGTATTTCTCCGGGCTCTCGCGCAACCAGTGTTCGTGCACCGCGCCGGCCTCGGCATAGAGGATGGTGCGGTTGACGGCGGCGAATTGCGCCAGCGGAGGCAGGATGATGTGGGTGACGGTGGCGCCTTCGGCAGCCATCAGGCGGGCGGCTTCGTCCAGGGCGGCGGCCATCTCGGCATCGGCGGGCTGGTCGATTTCATGGAAATGCCGGGCGTAGCCGATGCGCAGGCCGCGCAGGCCATCGCCCAGCGCCGGGGTGAAGTCGCCGCCGGCCATGGCGCCGAGCATGAGGGCGCAATCCTCGACCGTGCGGGTGAGCGGACCGACATGGTCGAGGGAGAAGGCCAGCGGAAAAACGCCCTCGCGCGGCACCAGCCCATAGGTCGGCTTCAGCCCGACCAGGCCGCAGTGGCTGGCGGGGTGGCGCACGCTGCCGCCCGTGTCGGTGCCCAGCGCGGCGGGCAAGATCCGCGCGGCGACGGCGGCACCGGAGCCGGAGGAGGAGCCGCCGGGGTGATGGTCGCGGTTCCAGGGATTGCGGGCGGGCGGAAAGGGCAGGTCGAAGGCGGGGCCGCCGATGGCGAATTCATGCGTGGCGAGCTTGGCGGGGAAGACGGCGCCTGCTGCGCGCAGCCTGGTCACCACGGCCGCATCGGCACCCGCCACATGGTCGAGGCGCTGGGCCGAATGGCAGGTGGTGGGGTGGCCGGCGATATCGATGATGTCCTTCACGCCGACCGGAATGCCGTGCAGCGGGCTGCGCGGCGCTTCGTCGTCCAGCGCGCGGGCGGCGATGCGGGCTTCGTCCGCCATGATTCGGATGGCGGCGTGAATGCTGGGATTGATGGCCTCGAGGCGGGTCAGGCAATCGGCCAGCAATTCGCTTGGGCTCGCCTTTCGCGCCGCGATGGCGTGCGAGGCTTCGGCGAGGCTCATTTGGTGCAGGGCCATGCTCAGCGCTTCAGGCTGTACGGTGGCACCGGCTCGACGGCGGCATCGCGGGTTCGCGGCAGATTGGCCTGGTGCGCGGCAAGGCTGGCCAGCGCGTCCATCACGTCAGCGCGGTGATTGGCCCACGCCTTGGCCAGGCCGGCGTTGCGCGCAAGGATTTCCGCCGTCTTGTCATCCATCCGGCCAAAATACACCGGTGTCGATCGAGGGGAAGCGGGCGGTACCGCGGGAAAAGAAACGGGGGCGGCCACCCTTTAGGGGGGGAAGGGATAGGAGGGCCGCCGCCCCCGCCAGTTTCGCCGGTAGCCCCCGAGGCAATGGAGGTTCGGCGTGTCCGGGAGAGACAGGGAGCCGCGGGAGGATGGCGGCGCCCAGGGTCTGAATAGTGCCAGGACGGTGAAGAAACGGTGAAGGGAGGGAATGGTTGCAAGATTATTTTACCGCGGCATGCGGGCGTGACGCAGCGGCTCTGCTCGATCGATGAACAACCGTTCCCGCCGTGCCCGCGCTGGGCTACGCCTTGCGGATGCTCCCGCTTACCGGCCTGAAGATCGTAGAACTGGGCCACTACATCGCTGCCCCCTTCGCCACCCGGCTGCTGGCCGACTTAGGTGCCGAGGTGATCAAAGTGGAGCCGCCGGAGGGCGACCCGGTGCGCGGCTGGGGCAGCACGCATCAAGGCCACCCCGTGTGGTTCAGCGTGCACGGGCGCAACAAGCTGAGCGTGACGCTGGACCTGAAGAGCGCGGAGGGGCGGGACAAGATCATTCGGCTCGCCGGGCGGGCCGACGCGCTGATCGAGAACTATCGGCCGGGCTATCTGGAGCGGGTGGGGCTGGGGCCGACGGTCCTGCAGGGGGCGAATCCGAACCTGATCATCGCCCGGGTGTCCGGCTATGGGCAGGACGGGCCGTACCGGGACAAGCCGGCTTTTGGGGCGATCGGCGAGGCGATGGGAGGCTTGCGGCACCTCACCGCCAACCCGGGCCAGGACGCGCTCCCGCCACCCCGCTGCGGCGTGTCGATCAGCGACGACCTGGCCGGGATGTATGCGGCGATGGCGGTGGTGAGCGCTTGCTGGGGCGTCAAGAACGGTAACCATGCCGGGCGGATCATCGACGTCGATCTGGTGAGCAGCGTGTTCTCGTTGATGGAGGGGATGCTGCCGGAATACGGGTTGTTCGGCTGGGTGCGGCAGCCGCAGGGCGCTGCGATCAAGACGGCGGCGCCGACCAACACCTATCCCTGCGCAGACGGCAAGTGGCTGTGCATCGCGGGCAATTCGGATCTGATCTTCCGGCGGCTGATGGGGGTGATCGGGCGGCCGGAGATGGCGGCGGATGCGCGCTTCGCGACGAATGGGGGCCGCTGCGAGAATGTGGGGGAGCTGGATGCGGCGATCGCGGCCTGGACGAAGACGGTGAGTGCCAAAC
Organism: uncultured Rhodovarius sp.; assembly: GCA_964244395.1. Taxonomy (GTDB): domain Bacteria; phylum Pseudomonadota; class Alphaproteobacteria; order Acetobacterales; family Acetobacteraceae; genus Rhodovarius. Next base: position 6,018 of record CAXTJY010000024.1, on the reverse strand, counting down.
AGGCGGAGGACGCGCTGGATGGTGCCGAGGTGCCGTGCTCGCGCCTGTACGACATGAAGGATTGCGTGGAGGACCCGCATTTCCAGGCGCGCGAGATGGTGATGCAGGTGGCGGACCCGCTGTTGGGGCCGGTGCTGCACCCGGCGGCGCCGTTCAAGTTCGATGGGGTGGGCAGCCGGGAGATGGTGCGTTGGACCGGGGTGGCGGCGGGGGCGCATAATGCGCATGTGTTTGGGGAGTTGCTGGGGGGCGGAGCTACTGCGTGACGATTTCCCTTGTTCTTTCATGCGGGTTGCGCATCGACCTCTGAACAGCCAGTTCCTGGTCATCACGTCTTTTTTGATAGGGGAGCGGCTAAGCAATGAACGTTCTCTGCGATCCTGGAATCCACGCCCTGTCCGTCAGCTTTCCGGCCGAGGGCGGTCGCTATGTGGAAAGCGAGGAGTTTGCGCCAGGTGTCGTGCTCGATTTCGATACCGACGGGCGCGTGATCGCGGTCCATATCATGGACTTGCGCGAAGTGGTGGCCGCCGCAACGCCGGCCGCACAAGGGAGCGCCGCCGAATGATCGAACTCAGCGAAGTCAGCCCCCGCGACGGACTGCAGCCGGTGAAGAACTTCGTTCCCACGGATGTGAAGATCGAACTGGTCCGTCGCCTGCACGCGGCCGGCCTGAAGCGCATGGAGGTCGGCAGCTTCGTGAGCCCCAAGGCCATTCCGCAGATGGTGGATACCGGCGAGGTGCTGCGCGCGGCGCTGGAACTGGACGGGCTGGAATGCACCGTGCTGGTGCCGAACCGCCGCGGCTTCGACGCCGCGATGCAGGCGGGCGCGCACCGGTTCGGGTTTTTCATGAGCGCCACCGAGGCGCATAATCAGGCCAACCTGAACCGCTCGCTGGAGGATGGGGTGCGCGAGCTGTCGGCGCTCGTGCGCGATACACCCGAGGACCGAAAAATCCGCTTCAACATCAGCACCGCCTATCACTGCCCGTTCGAGGGCGTGGTGAGTGAGGAGGCAGTGGCGCGACTGGTGGACCGCATCGCGCCGCTGCACCCGACCATGGAGATCAGCCTGTGCGACACCACCGGCAACGCGGCGCCGGACCAGGTTCGGCGCGTGATGGGGCGCGCCATCGCCGAGCATGGGCCGCGCTTCGCCTTCCACGGCCACGACACCTACGGCATGGGCGTGGCCAACACTGTGGCGGCGTATGAGGCGGGGTGCCGGGTGTTCGATGCCGCGGCCGGCGGCATCGGCGGCTGCCCGTACGCGCCGGGGGCCACCGGCAACGTGGCGATGGAGGATGTGGTCTGGGCGTTCGGCCGGATGGGGATAGAGACGGGCACGCATTGGGCGCGACTGCTGGAAGCGGCGGATTATGCCGCGGCGATCGTGGGTGCCACGCCCGGTGGGCGCATGCGAGGGGTGCCGGCGGCGCGGGCTGTCTGAAGTCGCTCGGGCTGGCATGCGTCGTCGCTGCCGAGCCGATGGCGACCGCTCAACCTCGCGGAGATGGCCGGCTCGGGGCCGGCCCTACTCGGCCCGGATATTCGCGCCGCGGATCAGTTCGCCCCAGCTTGCCAATTCACTCGCCAGCAGCCCGCGCAGTGCATCGGCGCCGCCGGTGACCATCTCCACCCCCTGCTCCGTCATGCGGGACACCAGCGTCGGGTCGGAAGTGGCCATCGCCAGCGCCGCCTCCAGCCTCGCCAACACGGGCGCCGGCGTGCCGGCGGGTGCAAACAGGCCCTGCCAGAACACCGCCTCGTACCCCGGCACCGTATCGGCGATCGGCGGCACGTCGGCCAGGGTGGGTGCCCGGGTCAGGCTGGTGATACCAAGGGCCCGGGTAGCGCCCTCCCGCACCACCGGTTGGGCTTCCTGCACCGCATTGAACATGCCCTGTATCCGCCCCGCGCGCAGTTCGATCAGCCCAGGGATGCCACCGCGGAACGGCACATGCACCAGGTCCACGCCCGCCCGTGCCACCAGAAGCGCCAGCGCCAGGTGGTTCACCGCGCCGGTGCCGGAGCTGCCGATGTTCAATTGGCCTGGGTTGGCCCGGGCATAGGCCAGGAAGCCCGCCATGTCGGTCACCGGCAGCGAGGGGTGGACGTGCAGCACGAAGGCGCTGCGGAACACCATGCCGACCGGCGCCAGCTCCCGCACCGGGTCGCGTGGCGTCAGGTTGGGCTGCAGTGCCGGGTTGATGGCCAGGGTGCTTGTGCCCATCAGCAGGGTATGGCCGTCCGGCCGCGCGGCGGCGACATAGGTGTTGCCCACCGCCGTGGCGGCGCCGACGCGGTTTTCCACCACGATCGGCACCCCCAGCTCCTGGCTCATGCGGGCGGCGACGGCGCGGCTGACCGTATCGGTCACCCCGCCGGGGGCGTAGCCGCTGATGACGGCGATGGCGCGATTGGGGAAGGCCTCCTGCGCCAGCGAAGGGGAGAAGGGGGCGGGCGCGGCGAGCAGCAGGGGCAGGGTGCGGCGCTTCATGGTTGTATCCTCCGTTGCCGACAGCTTGCGGAGGGTGGGGCGGTTACACAACATGTCGGGCCGCCGCGGGCCTGGGTCGGGCGACCTCCATACCAGTCTCGACAACCCGGGCACGCCATTTTTCAGTTCGCTGCGGTGGAAGAAAAGGCGGCGCGGCCTGGCTCAGGTCACCTCCATGCCGGTCTCCGCCACCAGGCCGCGCCACTTTTCGATCTCGCTTCGGGTGAAGTCGGCAAGCTCCGCCGGTGTGCTGGACTGAGCTTCGAAGCCCATGCCGATCAGCCGCTGCACCACCTCTGCCCGGGCCAGGGCAGCGCGGGCCTCGGCGTTCAGTCGCGCCACGATCGGCTCGGCCAGGCCGGCGGGGGCGTAGAGGCCGAACCAGGTCAGCAATTCGAAGCCCGGCAGTACGGTAGCGGCCAGCGAGGGCACCTCCGGCAACAGAATGGAGGGCCTGGCGGAGGTCACCGCCAGCGGCCGCACTGCGCCGGCGCGGATGTGGCCCAGCACCGCCGACATGTCGATGAACATGAAGGGCACGATGCCGGCCATCACATCGGTCAGCGCCTGCGGCGGTGAGCGGTAGGTGACGCCCTGCGCATCCAGCCCCAGCCGCTTCACCAGGAAGGCGGCCGGGGCCAGGTTGCCGGAGGAGGCCGAGGCATAGTTCTTCCCCGGGTTGGCGCGCAGCCAGGCGACGAATTCCTGCGCCGTCTGGGCCGGTACCGCGGGATGCACCACCAGCACCTGGGCGATGTGGCCGAGGCGCGAGATGGGGGTGAAGTCCCGCGCCGGGTCATAGGGCAGGTTGCGGATGAGCGAGACGTTCGCCGCCTGGGTGGTGGCGGAGCCGAACAGCAGCGCATAGCCGTCCGGCGCCGAGCGGGCAGCCGCCTGGGCACCGATGGCGCCGCCGGCACCGGCGCGGTTCTCGATGACGATGGGCTGGCCCAGGGCGGCACCCATGGGTTCGACGACGACGCGGGCCAGGTTGTCGGTGGCGGTGCCGGGGGCGAAGGGGACGAAGGCGCGGATCGGATGGTCCGGCCAGGACTGGGCGGTAGCGAGGGTCGGAAGGGCGGCCAGAATGGTACGGCGGAGCATGAGTGTATCCCTATTCGTCATGGCAGGCCCCGGAGCCCGCCATCTCTAGGGGTGGAACGGAACCGTGGGAGACGAGCGGGTCAAGCCCGGTCATGACGTGGGGAGGTTGTTGGCGATGGTCATCGGTGCGCCAGGAAATCGCCGGCGCCGGCGCCTAGGACCCGTGGCAGATGCGTGTAGATGTAACGGCAGCCGCTCGCCAGCACCTCGGGCAAGGTTTCTGCGGTGGCGGGCATGCCGGGGGTCCGACCTGCGGCGCGGATCGTGGCCAGCGTCGCCTTGATGGCCGCGGCGACCGGCGGCGCCTTCGGGTTGCCGGGATGGCCCATGGATTGGGACAGGTCGGAAGGGCCGATGAAGAAGACGTCGATGCCCTCCACCGCGAGGATTTCCGCCGCGTTGGCAATGGCTTGCTGGTGTTCGAGCTGGACGCAGACCAGGGAGTGGGCGTTGGCCTGCGCCGCGAAGTCCGGCATCTTCGCGCCCATCCCCCAGCGGTCCGGCCGCGTGCCGGCCGCCAGGCCGCGGGCGGCACCAGGGCCGAATTTCACCGCCGCCACCGCCGCCCGGGCATCCGCCGCGCTATTGATGTGCGGGATCTGTACGCCGGCCACGCCGCGATCCAGGATCTGCTGGATGTCCGCCGCCGCGTTGCTGCGGGGGCGACCGATGGCGGTGATGCCGACGGCGTCGGCAGCCATGCACATCAGCTCGACATCGGCCAGCGACAGCGAGCCGTGTTCGCAATCCAGCAGCACCCAGTCGAAGCCGGCGCGGCCCAGCATTTCGACCAGGGGCGCGGAGGGGAACATCATCGAGCAGCCCAGCGCCGGCTTGCCCGCGGCGAACAGTGCCTTCATCCGGTTGGTCATTCGACGCGGCCGGTGCTGAGAGCCTGCGCCCATTTGGGCCAACCCAGCTTGTCGGCGTGGCGGGCGGCGGCGTCCCAATCGTAGGCCAGGGCCAGCAGCTCGACGCTCCACCGATCGCCAAGCCTGGTCAGGATGGCGTAGCGGGCGTGCGGCGAGCGGTGCTCGATGGTGGTCGCCTTCGGGTTATCGGCGAAGACCGGGCAGCCGACGCTGCCGGGGTTGAGGATGAGGCTGCCATTCGGGCCATGCACCAGGGCTGCGCGGTGGGAATGGCCGCACAAAACCACCGCCGGCACGGCGCCCAGCCGTTCCCGCACCGTCTCCCGCCGCGCCGGCACCATGCGGCCGTCTTCAACCGGTTCTTCCAGCAGATAGGTGGTGTCGCTGTCGGGCGTACCGTGCACCAGCAGGATGTCCGGAGTGAGGTTGAGGGTGGGGGGTAGGTCGTGCAGCGCCTGGCACTGCGCCGGGGTCAGAGCGGCGCGGGCGAAGATGTCGGCGGCGGGTTCGTCGCCGCCGGTGCGGTCCACCAGCCAGCGGTCATGATTGCCGCGCACGGTGGGCAGCGCCATGCCTTCCAGCAGTTCGAAGGTCTCGCGCGGCCAGAGCGGGCCGGCGACGCAGTCGCCCAGGTTGACGGTGGCGTCCACGCCGCGGGTGGCGATGTCGGCCAACACGGCCTGCAAGGCCAGCAGGTTGCCATGGATGTCGGAGATCACTGCCAGGCGTTCGACCATTCGTGTCCCCCCTTATCGTGCGAGATTGAGCGGGAACCTGGCCGGCAACAAGCGGGCCTCATACCAACGTTCCCGAATGCCGACTGACATTGGCTCTCGGCTGGCGCGCCGGCCGCCGGCGCCACGCAGCGGCATCAGCCGCGGCCGCGATATCCTGGCACGCCCTGATCGGGGATCCACACGCCCTCCGGCGGGGCCGCGGTCTGCCAGAACACGTCGATCGGAATGCCGCCGCGCGGATACCAGTAGCCGCCGATGCGCAGCCAGGCCGGCGCCACCGCCTCCTGCACCCGCCGGGCAATGTCCAGCGTGCAGGCCTCGTGGAAGGCGTCGTGGTTGCGGAAGCTGGTGAGGAAAAGTTTGAGGGATTTGCTTTCGACGATCCAGTCCTGCGGCACGTAATCGAGCACGAGATGGGCAAAGTCCGGCTGGCCGGTGATCTTGCACAGGCTGGTGAATTCGGGCGCGACGAAGCGGATGCAGTAGCGCAGGTCCGGGTGCGGATTGGGCACGCGCTCCAACACCGCCTCGTCCGGGCTGGCCGGCTGCGCGGTCTGCCGGCCCAGCATGGTCAGGCCTTCGGTGGAGGTGGGCGTGGCGGGCTTCATGCCGCCCAGCCGGCGCGGATGGCGGCGGCTTCGGCGGCCAGGCGCCCGGCCAGGATGGCGTCGCGCAGCCGCTCCATCAGCCGCTGGTAGTAGCGGATATTGTGCCAGGTCAGCAGCATGGGCCCAAGCATCTCCTCGGCCTTGATCAGATGGTGGATATAGGCGCGCGCGTGCCGGGTGCAGGCGGGGCAGTCG
>CAXTJY010000023.1:14768-15337 GCA_964244395.1 uncultured Rhodovarius sp. | reverse complement strand
GCGGCGGCAAAGCCGTCCATCACCGGCATGCGGATGTCCAGCACCGCCACATCGTAGTGGGTGCGGCTGGCCAGGCCCACGGCTTCCAGCCCGTCGGCCACGATATCGACCTTGTGCCCACCGCCTTCCAGCACGGCGCGCAGCAGCGCCTGGTTGGGTACCACATCCTCGGCCACCAGGATGCGCAACTGCCGGGTCGGTGCCGCCGCCTGCCGCGCCGCCGCCGCGGGCTTGGCGCGGTCTGCCCGGGCCGCCACCGTCAGCGGGATGCGGAAGGTGAAGCGGCTGCCCTGGCCAGGATGGCTTTCCGCGCGAATCTGGCCGCCCATGGCGGTGACCAGCCGTTGGCAGATCGCCAGGCCCAGGCCGGAGCCGCCATGCTCCCGCGCCGTCGCCGCCTCGGCCTGGCGGAAGCGCTCGAACACGCGGTTGAGCTTGTCCGGCGCGATGCCGATGCCGGTGTCGGCCACCGCCACCACCAGTGCCACGCGGCCGTCCGGCAGCGGCTCGGCCGCCGCCTCCAGCCGCACTTCGCCCACCCGGGTGAAGCGGATGGCGTTGTTCAGCAG
>CAXTJY010000023.1:14212-14758 GCA_964244395.1 uncultured Rhodovarius sp. | reverse complement strand
CTGTCACGGATGCGCGCGACGACCATCTGGTTTTCCAGGGTGGTGGAAAGAAGGATCTTGCCTCCCGGCTCGGTGTATTTGATGGCGTTGTTCAGCAGGTTGTTCACCACCTGGCGGACGCGCATCGGGTCGCCCAGCGCGCGCACGGGCAGGGCCGGGTGCAGCACGGCGTGGAGGCTGAGCTGCTTCTGCTCCGCCAGTGGCCGCATCAGGTTCAGGCAGTCATGCATCAATGCGGGCAGGTCGAAGGCAATGTGTTCAAGTTCCACCGCACCTTCCTCGATCCGGCTGAGGTCCAGCACCTCCCCCACCAGCGACAGCAGGGCGGAGCCGGCGCGGCGCTGCTGCTCGACCCATTGCCGCTGTTGCGGGTTCAGCGCCGAGGAGGCCAACAGGTCCGTGAAGCCGATGATGCCGGTCAGGGGCGTGCGCAGCTCATGGCTCATGGTGGTCAGGAAGTCGGATTTGCGGCGGTCGTTCTCGGCCGCGCGGTTGGCTTCCGCGGTCAGCCGCCCCCAATCGGAGCGTGGCGGCAAGGGTTCAGCC
>CAXTJY010000023.1:8585-14202 GCA_964244395.1 uncultured Rhodovarius sp. | reverse complement strand
CCCCGGTCGACGACAACCCGCCGATCGCCGACGACGACGCCGCCACCGTCAACGAAGGCCAGTCGGTGGCGATCACCGTGCTTGAGAGCTGAACAGCCGGCATCAGGGCGTAGACGGCCGCCGCCCACAGCCCGGTGCGCTCGTCATACAGCCGGGCGCCCACCCTTTGCAGGGCCAGAGCGGCGCCTGCGCCACATCCGGCGGCACCGAAACGGCCACGGTCCACTGCGATTGCGGCACCGGCACCACACCCGTCATGGCGCTTTCGCCCGTGGGCAGCTGGATGCGGCCGAGCTCGAAGCGGTTCGCGGTTGCCAGGCGGACATACTCGGGCCCCGCCGGCGCGCCCAGCCGCTGCGTGCCGGTATGGGTGCGGGCGACGACGTTGAACTGCGCATCAGTGACGGTGGCGAGCCACCCCGTGGGCAGCCGGCTATCCGAGATCAACGGCGCGAAGGCGCTCAGCGGCAGGGTGGCCGCGATGGTCCCACGTACCTGACCCTCGCGCACCACCGGGGCGCGTAGCGTGACGATATCGCCGCGCAGCGGGCTGACGGCGCGACGGCCGGTTGAGATCACCCGTTGGAATGTTGACGCATCGGCGATGGGCGGCGGCACCTCGTCGGCGAGGCTGCGGAGGTTGAGGATGTCGCGCTCGCGGTCGCTCAGCGTAATAGTGAGCCAGAGCGGCCGCAGCCGTCCCATGCGCGTGGCCTCGGTGCGAAAGGATTCGAGATCGTTGCGGTCCAGCGCCGCCGAGCCCGCCAGGCCTTCCAGCAGGTTCAGGCCTTCTTCCAACTCGCCCGCCACCGCCGTAGCGATGGCGTGCGCGCTATCACGCACCCGGCCGGTCTGGTCTTCCAACTGCAGGGAACGGATGAGCAGCAGAAGCACGACCGCGTAGATCGCCAGGGGCAGCAGCACGAGTGCCGGCCATATGGCGACGAAGCCCTGCCGCGCCGGCAAGATGCGGGCGCTGTCGGTGGGCGATACGGGCAGGCGGAGCGGGGGGCTCGGCTCGGGCTTCAACTGAATTTTACTCGCGTTATGGTTGTATCTCACAGACGTGATTGGGCTCGCGCTGTCGAGCTCAATCTATGAAGGTAGAAATCAACAATCAACACAACTTTAACGTGTGGACCTCCCACGCGTGTCGACGTTCATCCTTGCAACCGAAGCGGGCGGTTTCTGCAAGCGCTTCAAGGCTATTTGAGGGCCGGTTGACGGTGTTGTGACGGCGGGGAAAGCTGAATGCGAGCGAGGGAATGCGACGCATGACAGGCCGCCGACATCTGGCGATCGGAACGGCGGCGTGGGCGACCGGCGCGCTGGCGCAGCCGGCCGCTTGGTTGCCCCGCCCGCGCGGCAGCCCCGAGGGCGAAGCGCTGGTGGCCCGGCTTCGACAGGGTGGGCTAGTGCTGTTTTTCCGCCATGCCGCCACGCAGGGGGAAACTTGCGACCGAAGTTTTCGGGTCGGCGACCGCGCGGGCCAGCGCAACATCTCGCCGGAAGGCCGCGCCCAGGCCCGGCGCATCGGCGAGTCGCTGCGGGAATTGGCGATACCGATGGCGATGCCGGTGCTGGCTGGCCCCGTCTTCCGGGCGCGCGATACGGCCGAAGAGGCCTTCGGGGTGGCGAATGTACAGGTGAGGGACGGATTGCTGGCCGACGACTATGCCGAGGACCGGCTGGCCTGGGTGCTGTCGGAGCACCGGCGGTTGTTCAACGCCGCGGCTGCGGACCCATGGGCGAATGCGGTGCTGGTAGGGCACCGGACGCCGGCGATCATGGTGCTGGGGCAGGCCATCGGCGGCCGGGCGTTGCCGGAGGGCGGTGCGTTGGTTCTGCGGCCAGGGGCGGGCGGGGCGGAGGTGCTGGGGATACTGGACCTGGTGCCGCTGCCGTGGCGGGATAGTTGTTAGGGGTTAGCGCCGGAGAAGCTACCAACCCACCGCCGGCGGCAAGCTCATCAAAATCGCCTCCACATTCCCTCCCGTCTTCAGCCCGAAGATCGTCCCCCGGTCGTGCAGCAGGTTAAACTCCACATACCTTCCCCGCCGCATTAACTGGTGCTCCCGCTCCGCTTCCGTCCAGGGCTCATGCATCCGCCGCCTGACGATGGCCGGATAGGTGGCGAGGAACGCCGACCCCACATCGCGGGTAAAGGCAAAGTCGGCCTCGATGCCCCGCCCCGGCGTCTTGTCGCCGAGATAGTCGTAGAAGATGCCGCCCAGCCCCCGCGGTTCGTTTCGATGCGGCAGGAAGAAGTATTCGTCGCACCATGTCTTGAAGCGCGGATAGTAGGTCGGGTCATGCTGGTCGCAAGCGGCCTGGAAGCCTGCATGAAAGGTTGTGCCATCCTCCAGGCTGTGCGGCGCCGCGTGGTCCATCGGCGTCAGATCGCCGCCGCCGCCGAACCAGGCGCGGGTGGTCACGATGAAGCGGGTGTTCATGTGCACCGCCGGCACGCGCGGGTTGCGCGGATGGGCCACCAAGGAAACGCCGGTGGCGAGAAAACGTGGGTCTTCCTCTGCCCCTGACATCTGCTTGCGGAACTCCGGCGAGAACTCGCCCCACACGGTGGAGACGTTGACGCCGACCTTCTCGAACACCCGGCCGCGCATCACCCCCATCACCCCGCCGCCGCCCTCAGGCCGGTCCCATGGTCGGCGTTCGAATCGTCCCGCCGGCAGCGCCGCGTGCGGCCCCTCCGACAGCTCGTCTTCGATCCGCTCGAATTCGGCGCAGATCGCGTCACGCAGACTCTCGAACCACGCCCTGGCTGGCTGGATGAAGGGATTGTCAGGCGCAGTGCTCATTTTCTTCCCACTCGGTCCCGGCCCTGCCGGTTGTCACCTTCGCGATTGTGCCTTTATACGCAGCGCGGCGCGAGGGACTGGCGACACGTCTTTCGCGGAGGCAGAAGCAGGAACCCGACCATGGCCGAAGCGGCGACCCAGACCCTCTCTGCAAGCGAACCCGTCGCCGGCAAGCGGGACTTCCTGAAGTTGACCGCCACCGCCTTCGCCGCGGTGGGCGTGGGCGCCATCGTCTGGCCGTTCATCGCCTCGATGAACCCGGCGCGCGATGTGCTGGCGCTCTCCACAACCGAGGTCGATCTGACGCCGATCCAGACCGGCATGGCCGTCACTGTCATGTGGCGCGGCAAGCCCGTCTTCGTCCGCAACCGCACCGCCGAGGAGATCGCCGCCGTCCGCGCCGTGCCGCTCTCCGAGCTGCGCGACCCCGCGACCGACCAGTCGCGCATCCGCCGCGACCCCTGGCTGGTCGTCGTCGGCGTCTGCACCCATCTCGGCTGCGTCCCGCTGGGCCAACGGCCGACCGATGTGCGTGGCGACTTCAACGGCTGGTTCTGCCCCTGCCACGGCAGCCACTACGACGGCGCTGCCCGCATCCGGAAGGGTCCGGCGCCGCTGAATCTCGCGGTGCCTGACTACACCTTCACCTCCGCCACCCAGATCCGCATCGGCTGAAGAGGAACATCGCGCCATGGCCACTGGCCTGCATAACAGCGACGTAAGCAACCCGGTGTTGCGCTGGATCGACCAGCGCCTGCCGGTGATCAGCATGATGCAAAAGGAGTACGGGACCTTCCCGACGCCGCGTAATTTCAACTACTTCTGGAATTTCGGCGCGCTGGCGATGATTAACCTGGTTATCATGATCGCCACCGGGATCTTCCTGGCAATGCATTACCAGCCCAACACCACCATGGCATTCGAGAGCGTCGAGCGTATCATGCGCGACGTGAATTTCGGCTGGTTGATCCGCTACGTTCACATGAACGGTGCCTCAATGTTCTTCATCGTGGTGTACACGCATATTTGGCGTGGGATGTATTACGGCTCCTACAAGACACCGCGCGAATTGCTTTGGATCCTAGGCGTCGTCATCTTCCTGCTGATGATGGCCACTGCCTTCATGGGCTACGTGTTGCCTTGGGGTCAGATGTCGTTGTGGGGCGCGGTGGTCATCACCAACTTGTTCTCCGCCTTCCCGGTGGTTGGCGACTTCATCGTCACCCTGCTGTGGGGCGGCTTCTCGGTGGAAAACCCCACGCTGAACCGCTTCTTCGCGCTGCACTATCTGATGCCATTCATTATCGTCGGTGTCGTCTTCCTGCACGTCGCGGCGCTGCACATCACGGGTTCCAACAACCCGCTGGGGGTGGAACCCAAGGGGCCGCAGGACACCATCCCATTCCATCCGTACTACACCATCAAGGATTCGGTCGGTATCGTGGTGTATCTGATGGTGTTTGCGGTGCTGGTGTTCTTCGTGCCCAACTATCTGGGCCACTCCGACAACTACATCCCGGCCAACCCGCTCAGCACCCCGGCGCATATCGTGCCGGAGTGGTACTTCCTGCCCTTCTACGCGATCCTGCGCGCGGTGCCGAACAAGCTGGGCGGCGTCATCCTGATGTTCAGCTCCATCCTGGTGTGGTTCGCGCTGCCATGGCTCGACACCTCGCGGGTGCGCTCGATGAAGTTCCGGCCGGTGGCGCGGATCTTCTTCTTTCTGTGGTGCATCGCCTTCGGCACGCTGATGTATTGCGGCGGCAAGCCGGCCGAGGAGCCTTTCGTGCTGATCAGCCGGTTGGCCACCGCCTATTACTTCGCGTGGTTCCTGATCATCCTGCCGGCGTTGGGCCGGCTGGAGCGGCCGTTGCCGCTGCCGGAGAGCATCAGCCGCGCCGTGCTGGGCGCCAAGGCGTTGGGGGCGGGGCCGATGCCCGCCGGCGCCGCCGCCAAGCCGATGGAGAAGGCCTGAACAATGACACGTTTCCTGAAGATCGCCGCGCTGGCCGGCGCCGTCCTGATCGCGGCCGGCCCCGCCGGGCAGGCGGCGGGCGAGGCAGAGCACCCGCGGGACGGTCATTTCCACTTCGCCGGCCCGCTCGGTACTTTCGACCGGGCCGCGGCGCAGCGTGGTGTCCAGGTCTACATGCAGGTCTGCGCCACCTGCCATTCGCTGCGGCTTCTCTCCTACCGTAACCTGATGGAACTCGGCCTCAGCGACGCGGAGGTTCGCGGCATCGCGGCGACGCATGAGATCACCGACGGCCCGAATGACGAAGGCCAGATGTTCCAGCGCCCGGGCCGCCCGTCGGACCGGTTCCGCCGGCCCTTCGCCAACGACTCCGCTGCCCGCGCCGCCAACAACGGCGCCCTGCCGCCCGACCTGTCGGTCATGATCAAGGCGCGGCACGATGGCGCGAATTACGTGTACTCGCTGCTGACCGGCTACGGCCATGAGCCGCCGCCGGGCATGACGATGGGCGACGGCATGAACTACAACCCGTATTTTCCGGGCGGGCAGATCGCCATGGGCCAGGTGCTGAACGACGACCAGTTGGAGTACACCGACGGCACCACCGCTAGCGCCGACCAGATGGCGCGCGACGTGACGACCTTTCTGGCCTGGGCGGCGGAGCCGGAGCTTGAAGCGCGGCGCCGCATGGGCATCCGCGTCCTCATCTTCCTGGCGATCGCCGGCGCCTACACACCGATGGCCGTCGTCGCGTTGAGCGGATGGCACCGGTCGAGCGTGCTGATCACGGTGTGGGCCGGGGCGGCCATCGGGATCGCGCTGC
>CAXTJY010000023.1:0-8575 GCA_964244395.1 uncultured Rhodovarius sp. | reverse complement strand
CCGGCGTTCTGGCCTACCTGGTAAAGAAGAAGATCTGGGCCGACCTCAAGACGAAGTCGGCTTGAACCAGGGCGCTGGACGAACCAACCCGCCCCTCGCCGGGCGGGTTCCTTGTGCCCAGATTTTCTTCCCGGCTGCTGCGCCGAATCGCGCCTGTTCGCCGCCGCCTGGAGCGGGGCCTGGCCGGGCTTGACTACCCCGCCCGCGACAAGGCCTAAGCCCGGCAGCAACCAGGAGCGCCGCATGCCCGACAGCATCACCCCCGTCATCGGCCTGATCGGCGGCTCCGGCCTGTACGACATCGACGGGCTGGAGGATCGGGAGTGGCGCCACGTCTCCACCCCCTGGGGGGAGCCATCCGACCAGCTGTTGTTCGGCCGCCTCGCCGGCGTGCAATGCGTGTTCCTGCCGCGCCATGGGCGGGGTCATCCCAACCCGCCCAGCGCCCTGAACTTCCGCGCCAACATCGATGCGCTGAAGCGCTCCGGAGTTACTGAGCTGATCTCGCTCTCCGCCGTCGGCTCGCTGAAGGAGGAGTATCCGCCGGGGCATTTCGTGATCGTCGACCAATTCATCGATCGCACTTTCGCCCGCGAAAAGAGCTTCTTCGGCCCGGGCTGCGTCGCGCATGTCAGCGTTGCGCACCCGACCTGCCCGCGCCTGTCCGATGCGCTGGAGTCGGCCGGCCGCACTCTCGGCCTGCCGATGACCCGGGGCGGCACTTACCTGGTGATGGAAGGCCCGCAATTCTCCACCCAGGCCGAGAGCAACCTGTACCGGCAATGGGGCTGCGACGTGATCGGCATGACCAACATGCCGGAGGCCAAGCTCGCCCGAGAGGCAGAGCTTTGCTATGCCTCGGTCGCCATGGTGACGGATTACGATTGCTGGCACCCCGACCATGACGCGGTGACGGTCGACCAGATCGTGAAGGTGTTGCTGTCGAATGCGGACCATGCGCGGTCGCTGGTGAGGGCCGTGATCCCGGCGCTGGGCGCGCCGCGCGGGGCGTGCCCCGCCGGCTGCGACCGGGCGCTGGAGCACGCCATCATCACTGCGCCCGAACAGCGCGACCCGGCGCTGCTGGCGAAGCTGGATGTGGTGGCGGGCCGCATGCTGGCATAGCGTCGGCGGGCGCGACCCGGCGGGTTCGCCGCTTACTGGTTCAGGTTCACCCGCTGCCCGATCCCGACCCACAGCGCGATGGTCTCGCGGGTTTGCCTGTCATGCTCGTCGGGCGTCGTCGCCAGCTGCTGGTAGCCCAGCGTGTCCAGCCGTTCGCGCATCGCCGGCTCCTCCATCGCGGCCTTGAAGGCGTCGCGCAGCGCCATTCGGATCTCCAGCGGCGTGCCGGCGGGGGCGTGCAGGCCCCACAGGCTGGCCACGTCCACCCCCGGCAGGCCGGCGGCGGCGAAGGTGGGGATGGTGGGGTCCACCCCCTCGGTGGTCTTGGCCATGGCGCGCATGGTGCCGGCGCGGATCATCGGGCCCGATGCCGCGAAGCCACCGAAATTCATCGTGACCTCGCCCGACAGCAGCGCCGTCAGTGCCGGGCCGGAGGAGCGGTAGGGCACGTGGATGAGGTCGATCCCGGCGCGCAGGGCGAACAGCACCCCGGCGAAATGCGTGGAGGCGCCAATGCCGCCGGAGGCGAAGCTCAGCTGCCCCGGCCGGGCGCGGGCGGCGGCGATCAGCTCGGCCAGGTTGTTCGCGGGAAAGCTGGCGCTGGTGATCAACACCACCGGCGCCTGGGCGAGCATGCTGATGGGGGCGAAGTCGCCCAGCGTGTCGTAGGGCAGGCGGGGCAGGATGGCCGGGTTGAAGTAATAGGCGTTGTCGGCGGCCAGGAAAGTGTAACCGTCCGGCGCCGCGCGGGAGACCAACTCGCTGCCCACGATGGTGGTGGCGTCCGCCCGGTTCTCCACCACGATGGTCTGGCCCAAACGGGTGGCGACCCCTGGCAGCAGCAGCCGGATCAGGATGTCGGTGCCGCCGCCAGGCGCGCGCAGAACGATGATGCGGATGGTGCGGTTGGGCCAGGGCGCCTGGGCAAGAGCGGGGGCGGCGAGCGGCAGGATGAGGGCGGTGCGGCGGGAAAGCGGCATGGAAGATCAACCTAGGTCGGGATGGGGCAGACGGCGGCGGGGCCATGCACGCGTCGTGCCGATGCGTGGGCGGCAGCGGAAGCGCCCGACTGTCAATCGGCCGTAGCGCCGGACACCCGCACCACCTCTCGCCACTTCGCCAAATCCTGTTGCATGGCGGCGCTGAATTCGGCCGGTGTGTCGCCGATCGCCTCCAGCCCGAGTTCTTCCAGCCGCTGCCGCAGCAGCGGCGTGCGCAGGGCCGCCAGCACGGATTGGTGCAACCGCTCGATGATCGCCGGGGACGTACCGGCCGGCGCCATCAGCCCGCTCCAGCCGGAGATCTCGTAGCCGGTCACGCCCTGCTCGTTGAAGGTCGGGATGCCCGGCGCGGTCGGCCAGCGGTCCAGGCTGGTGATCGCCAGCGGCCGCACCTGGCGGTTCTGGATCAGCGCCGTCACCCCGTTCAGGTTGCCGAACATGAACTGCACCCGCCCCGCCAGAAGGTCCACGATGGCCGGCCCATCGCCGCGATAGGGCACGTGGGTGATGTCGATGCCGGTCATCGCGCGGAGCATCTCGCCGGAGAGGTGGGTCGTGGTGCCGGCGCCGCCGGAGCCGTAGTTCAGCGCGCCCGGCCGCGCCCGGGCCAGGGCGATGAATTCCTGCAAATTCGTAGCCGGCACGTCCGGATGCACGATCAGCACGTTGGGTGCGGTGGTGATGCGGCTGATCGGCGCGAAGTCCCGCACCGGGTCGAACGGCACCGTGCGGTACAGCGCCGGGTTAATCGCCATGATCCCCAGCGTACCGTAGAAGATGGTGTAGCCGTCCGGCGCCGAGCGGGCGACGTGTTCCGCCGCCAGATTGCCGCCAGCCCCCGGCCGGTTGTCCACCACAAAGCTGACGCCAAGATCGGCGCCCATCCCGTTGGCAAAGAGGCGGCCGATGACCGAGGTGCCGCCACCGGCCGCGAAGGGAATGACCAGCCGGATCGGTTTGTCCGGATAGGGCGCCTGGGCGTGCGCCGGGGCGGCGGCCATCAACAGGGCGGTGCGTCGGGGGAGGCGCATGGGTCGGTCCTTCAAGCTTTGACGATCAGGGCATCGACGATGACGGCGCCCTGGCCGGCCTCGCGGATGATGACGGGGTTCAGATCCACCTCGGCGACCAGGTCGGCCAGCTCCTCGGCCATGACGGAGACGCGGGCGAGCAGGGCATCCAGCGCCGGGCTGTCCCAGGGCGCGCCGCCGCGCACGCCGCCCAACATGCGCGACAGGCGCGTCTCGCCGCGCATCCGAGCGGCCTCCGCCGCGTCGAAGGGGGCAAGGCGGAAGCCGACATCCTCGATGATCTCGGCGAGCACCCCGCCGGGGCCGGCCATCACCGCCGGGCCGAGCGAGGGGTCGGCGACGATGCCGACGATGGCCTCGCCCACGCCGCGCACCATTTCCTGCACCAGCACGCCGTCGATGGTCGCGCCCGGCGCGTGCCGTCGGGCGGCGGCCAGCACCTTCGCCGTGCCGGCTTCCACCGCGGCCGCGTCGGCCAGGCCCAGCAGCACGCCGCCGATTTCCGTCTTGTGCCCGATGGCGGCGGACTGCAGTTTCAGCGCCACCGGGTAGCCCAGCGCGTCAGCGGCGGCGATGGCGGCCGGCGCATCGGCAGCCAGGATTTCGCGGGTGACCGGCAGGCCCCACAGCGCGCACAGCGCCTTGGCGCGATGTTCGGGCAACACCTTGTCCGGTGCCGCATCCAGCAACGCCAGCGCGGCGGCCATCCTGGCCTCGCGCCCGGGCAGCGCCTCGGGTGCCGCGCCGCGGGCGAAGCCGGCCCATTCCCGCGCGCCCGCCATTACCCGGCCAAGCCTTTGCGGTGAGGGCACCACGGGAATGCCGGCCTCGCGCAGCAGCGCCTGGCCCGGCCCGTCAGGCGCGGTCCAGGAGACGAAGATGGCAGGCACCGCCTCGGCCGCCGCGACGATCTGCCGGGCGTAATCCACCCCGCCCTGTCCCACCGCCGGCCCCACCACCGTCACCAGCGAATCATAGCCGCCATCCGCGCCCAGCAGCCGCGCCGTCTCCAGGAACAGGCTGCGGTTGCCCAGATTGGCCGTGGTCATGTCGATCGGGTTGCCGAAGCTGGCGATGGCCGGCAGCGTGCGGCGCAGGGCGGCTTCGGTATCGGCCGAAGGCGCGGGCAGGCTGAACCCTTCGCGGTCCAGCGCGTCCGCCATCAGCACCGCGGTGCCGCCGGTGCCGGTGGCCACCGCCACGCGATTGCCGGGGCGGGGCGGGGCCTTGCCGGAGAAACCCTGGGCCAGGTCGAGCAGTTCGTCGAAGCCGCAGGCCTCGATCAGCCCAAACTGCCGGCAAAAGGCCGAGAACACCGCGCCCCGCCCGGCCAGCGAGCCGGTATGCGACGCCGCCGCCCGCCCGCCGGCCTGGCTGGTGGCGCCCTTCAGCACCACCACCGGCTTGCCGATCTCGTGCGAGCGCGCCGCCAGCCGGCGCAGCACCGCCACATCCTTCACCCCCTCCAGAGCGCCGACGACGACCCTCACCTCGTCGCGTTCCAGCAACGCGAGGGCGCAATCGGCGAAGCTCAGATCGGCCTCGTTGCCGGTGGTCAGCAGATGCGCAAAGCCCAGCCCGCGCTCCAACCCCAGCCCGAGCAGGCCGAAGCCGATGCCCGAGCTCTGGCTCACCAGCCCGATGCCGCCGGCACGGAAGGTGGTGACCTCCTCCAGCAGTGGGTTGAAGCCCACCACCGTGCCGGTGATGAGGTTCACGCTGCCCTGGTTGTTCGGCCCCAGGATGCGCATGCCGCCGGCCGCCAGCGCCCGCATCTCGACCTCGGCGGCGCGGCCGGCCTCGCCGGTCTCGCCAAAGCCCGCTGAGATCACCACCGCACCCCGCACACCCTTGGCGGCGCAGGCGCGCAGGGAGGCCATCACGTGTTCGGCCGCCGTGACCAGGATGGCGCAATCCACCGGGCCGGGAATGGCGGCGACATCGGCGTAGCAGGTCAGCCCGTCGATCTCGCCGCCGCGCGGATTGACCGGGTAGATGGCGCCGCCAAAGGCGTATTTGCGGAGATACCGCAGCGGCCTGGCGCCGATCTTCCCGGCATCCGCCGAGGCACCGATGACCGCGACCGAAGCGGGCGCGAGGAAGGCGGAGAGGTCCGCCACCGGCTCAGGCAAGTCCGGCATCCCGCCGCGCCAGCGCCGCCTTCAGCCCACCCTCGGCGATCTCCTTCTGACGCGCCGCCCGCTGGCTGACGTCCTTGCTCATATTGGTCGAGATCATCATTTCGGTGTTGAAGTCCAGCGCGTTGCGCAGGCCCATCATTTCGAAGCTCTTGTTGATGCTGCGCTTGTTCAGCGCCAGCGCCACTGCCGGCACGGCCGCCAAGCGATGCGCGTAAGTCTCGACATCCGCGTCGAAGCTCTCATTCGGGAAGATGCGGGTGACCATCCCGTAGCGCTCGGCCTGTTCCGCATTCACCGAATCGCCGAACAGCAACAACTCCTTGGCGCGCTTGAGGCCCACGACCCACGGCATCATCAGCCCCGGCGGACCGGAAATGCCGCGGATCTCCGGCTCGCCGAACTGCGCATCGGCGGCGCAGACGGTCAGGTCGGTCGCCAGCGCCAGGCCGGAGCCGGAGCCCAGCGCATGGCCGCGCACCGCGCCGATGACCGGCTTGGTCAGCGTCCACATCCGCAGGCACATCGCCAGGCAGCCGGTGAGGTGCCAGCGCCACCCCGCCACCGTGTGGTCCCACGGGTCGGTCGCGGCCTCCTTCAGATCGACGCCGGCGCAGAAGGCGCGGCCCTGGCCCCGCAGCACCACCACGCTGACCGCCGGGTCCGCCTCCGCCTTGTCGAATGCCTCGACGAACTCGGTCTTCATCGCCCGGCTGATGGCGTTCAGCGAGCGCGGCCGGTTCATGGTGATGGTGCAGACGCGGTCCTGCACGGCGTAGAGGACAGTCGGCTCTTCGGTCACGCGGTTCTCCGATGCTGCGGCGCAACAGGCTCACACCATGTCCACGCCGGCGCAATGCCGCGCCAGCCAGCGTCATCTCCGCACCCCAGCCTGCCTGGCTTCATCGTCCCGCGCCGGCGGCCATGCTAAGGCTGCGCCATGGAAACCAAAGCGCCTGTCCCGCACGCCATCCTCGTGGGGATTCAAACGCCCGAGGTGGATGACGTCGCCCATGCCGCCAGCCTGGAAGAGCTCGGCCGTCTGGTGAAGACGCTGGGCTATGAGGTGGTGGGCGAGGTGTCGCAGCGGCGCGAGGGCACCGGCGCCGGGTCGCTGCTGGGCAGCGGCAAGCTGGCGGAACTGGCGGCGCTGACCGGCGGCACCGGCGTGGTCGGCTCGATGGCACCGCCGCCGAAATCCAAGGCGCGGGACCGGTTCGAGGGCGCCGCCGACGCGCCGGCCACGGCTGAGCCGGATGCCGGCCGCAAGCCCGAATTTGTCATCATCGACCATGAGCTGTCCCCCAGCCAGCTTCGCAATCTGGAGAGGGCGACGGGCGCACAGGTGCTGGACCGCACCGGCGTGATCGTCGAGATCTTCCATCGCCACGCCAACACCCGCGAAGCCAAGCTGCAGGTGGAGATGGCGCGGCTGAAATACGTCGCGCCGCGGCTGCGGGAGTCCACCGCCGGCGGCGGGCGGCAGCAGGGACCGGGCGCCGGCGAGACCAGCCTGGACCTGGACCGGCGCAAGATCCGCGACCGCCTGTCCGAACTGAAGGATCAGCTGGAAGCGGTGCAGCGGGATGGCGACCAGCGCCGTTCCGCGCGGCGGGACCAGTTGCGGGTGGCGCTGGTGGGCTACACCAACGCCGGCAAATCATCCCTGATGCGGGCGCTGACCGGCAGCGAGGTGCTGGTGGAAGACAAGCTGTTCGCCACGTTGGACACCACGGTGCGCGTTCTGCAGCCGCAGACCCGGCCGCGCGTGCTGGTGTCCGACACGGTAGGCTTCATCAAGCAGCTGCCGCACGACCTGGTGGCCTCCTTCCGCTCCACTCTGGCCGAGGCACTGGAAGCGTCGCTGCTGCTCTACGTGGTCGATGCGTCGGACCCGACCTATGAGGCGCAGTTGGAAGTCAGCCGCGAGGTGCTGCGCGAAATCGGGGCGGATGCGGTGCCGTCCCGCCTGGTGCTGAACAAGATGGACCGGGTGAGCGCGATCGGCCGCGCCGCGCTGCTGCAAAAGCACCCTGACGCCATCCTGCTCTCCGCCCACGAGCCCGGCGACGTCAGCGCGCTGCGCGAGACCATCATCGCCTTCTTCGAGGCATCCATGGTCGATGACGTGCTGGTCCTGCCCTACGCCAAACAGGGGTTGATCGGCGAGGTGTATGACAGCGCCCGTGTGCTGTCGGAGGCGTATGACGAGACGGGCAGGGTGCTGCAGGTTCGCGGCCTGCCCGGCGCCATCGCCCGGCTGCAACGCAGCCTGGCGTGACGGTTACTTCACCGAGGAAAACGCGGTCGGCAGCAGGATGGCATTGCTGACATTGGCGACGATCTGCCCATCCGCCTCGGTCTGCGCCCGCTTTTCGATCCACTCCGGATCGGTCTGGAAGGCGGCCCATTTGGTCTCCCGCTCGGCCAGCGACTCCCACACCAGCAGGTAGTGCAGGTCGAGGTTCGACTCGCCGATCACCGTGGTCCAGAAACCTGCCTGGCGAATGCCGTGCCGCTCCCAGATCTTCAGCGTGATGGTCTCGAACCGCTTAAGCAGCGCCGGCAGCCGGCCGGGCACGCAGCGGTAGATGCGCAATTCATGGATCACAGGGCGAACTCCTTCAATATTTCGGGTTTGAACGCCAGGCCGTGGCCGGGCGTCTCCGGCGCGGTGATGTAGCCGGCCTCGATCTTCGGGTGCGACACCCACAGATCGTCCAGCAGCCCCATCTGCTCGGCCCAGGCGGCGTTGGGGATGGAAGCCAGCAGGTGCACGTTCAGCTCGGGAAAGAGGTGCGGCGCGATAGTCATGCCCCAGGTGTCCGCGACCGTGGCGATCTTCCGCAGCTCGGTCAGCCCGCCGCGCATGGGGTCCGGCTGCAGGATGGGCAGGCGGCAATTTTCGAAGAAGGGCTTGAGCTGCGCCCGGCCGAAATGCGTCTCGCCGCCGACGATGCGCATGTCCAGCATCTCGGCGCAGCGCAGGTAGCCGGCGTGGTCATCCGGCAGCACCGGCTCTTCCAGCCAGTACACGTCATGTTCCTGGATGCGCCGCCCCGCATGGATCGCGATGTCGGCCGTCCAGCCCATGTTGACGTCGATCATGATGTCGATGTCAGGGCCGAGCGCATCCCGCATATCCCGCACGTTCTGCACATCCGTCCGCCAGTCGCCGATATGCGCGACCTGCATCTTGATGGCCCTGTACCCCTGGGCGACGAAATGCTGCGCCTTGGCAATCATGCCGTCGCCGCGGGTGCCGCGGTGGGGGAGGTGG
>CAXTJY010000022.1:7951-15365 GCA_964244395.1 uncultured Rhodovarius sp. | reverse complement strand
TCAACACCGCGGCGGAGGCGGAGAGCGAGACGGCCGCACTGCGTGAACTGGTGGAGCCCGCCATCTGCCGGCTGGCGGCGGACCGGCCTTCGCAGGATTTCGGCGCCGCCCTGGCGATGCGGTCGGCGCGAACCCTGATGCTGGCGCTGTCCAGCCCCGATGCTCCGCCCACCGGCGCGCAGGACGTGCAGCTGGTGGCGGCGGGTGGCGCGCTGGACCGGGCGGCGGCGGCCATGGGTGCCGCGGCGTTGCGCGATGCGGGCTTCAGCGCCGGCGTGCAGCCGCCGGGGGTCGCCGGCTCCGCCGTGACGGTTCTGGTGGTGGCCAGTGGTATTTCGCCCGCCCGGCTGGGCCGCATTCTGGCGACCGTGCGGCGCGGCGCCCGCACCAGCTTCGTCTATGCGCCGGTCGAGGACGGCGCGACCGCCCTTGCTGCGCTCGATCCCCGCCAGGTGCCGATGCAGTCGCTCGACGATCTGATCCTCTCGGTCGAGAAGGTCCTGGTGGAGCCCGCCCCGCAGCCGCAGGCAGCCGCCTGAAACCGGCGGCTTACGTGGCGGTTCAGGCCCGCGCGGGTTGCGACAGCGCGCCCGGGCCGATGTGAAGGGTGCAGCGCAGGCCTGTCGTCGCCCACTCCCGCTGAAGCGAACCATCCAGAGGTGTGCTGGCATTGCCATCGATGAGCTGGGTGCCAAAGCCGCTCCGGGCCGGCACGCCAGCCAGTGTCGGCCCGCCTTGCTCAACCCATTCCAGGATGACTCCCTCCTCCGCCCGCCTCCAGCGCAGCGAAACCGTGCCGGCCGAGGCGCTCAGCGCCCCGTATTTCGCGGCGTTCGTCACCAGCTCGTGCAGCACCATGGTCAAGGGCTGCGCCGCCTCCGGCGCCAGTTGGACCTGGCCGCCCTCGGTCATCACTTGCGAGGCATAGGCGGCGGTCTCCTGCCGCACCAGCTCGCTGAGCTCGACGCTGTTCCAGCCGGCGCGGGACAGCAAGGTGTGCACCCGGGCCATGGCCCCGATCCGGCCCTCCAGCACCTCGACAAAGCTCTCCACATCGTCCGGTGCCTCGGCTGCGGAGACGCGCACCATGCTGCGCACCACCGCCAGCACGTTCTTGGCCCGGTGATCCACTTCCCGCGACAACAGTCGCTCGGTCTCCTCCGCGTGCTTGCGGGCCGAGATATCCAGTACCGAGCCGGTCGCGGCGACGATGCGGCCATCCGGGCCGCGCACCGGCAGGTAGTTGCACAGCCAGACCTGGCGCAGCGCCGGCGGCGCCACCGGGTCGCCCAAAACTTCCAGGCCGAGCAAGGCCTCGCCGGTCTGAAACAGGCGGCGCAGCGGCGGCTCCAGCGTCGCCACCACGACCGGCGGCGCCATCTCAAGCAGGCTTTGGCCGATATGCGCCTCCGGTGGCACGCCGTTGGCTTTGGCCAGCACGGCATTGATCTCCAGGAAGCGTAGTTCCGGGTCCAGCAGGCACAGGCCGATCGGCGCGCTCTGATAGGTGGCGCGCAGCCGCTCCGACTGCTCGGCCAGCGCCTCGCGTGCCTGGCGCAGATCGTGGAAATCCAGCGCGACGCCGGCCCATGAGCCGACGCCGCCGGACCCGTCGCGGATCGGCGCCGCGCGGCAGAAGAACCACCGCCAGGCGCCGTCCTCCCTCCGCCGCAGCCGCAATTCGATGTTGCATTCGCCGGCGGCGCCCTGGGCCACCGCGGCCCGCCAGGCCAGGACGGCGCTGCGACGGTCCGCCGGGTGGATCGCCCGCAGCAGCCCGGCGCCCTGGGAGCGCGCGACGCTGAGCCCGGTCAACTGGCGCCAGTAGCCGTTGAGCCAGTCGATCCGCCCCGCCGCGTCGGCGGTGAACACCACCTGCGGGCTGACATCCGACAACGCTTTGACGCGCGCCGATGCGGCCAGCCGCGCCGCCTCCGCCTTCTGCAGCGCATCGGCCATCGAATCGAGCGCGTCCGCGATGCGGGTGAACTCCCCCCCACCGCCGACGCGGCCGATCCGGGCACTCCAATTCTGCGCCGACCAGCTTTGTGCCGCCGTCAGCAGTCGGCGCACCGGCTGATCCACGCCACGGTGAAAGGCGCCGATGGCCAACAGCAGGGCGATCAGCAACGAGCCCACGACCAGCATGGAGGCCCGCCGCTCGCGCCGAAGCTGCTCCACGATGCCGCGTTCGACCGACAGGCCCACCGCCACCATGAGCGCACCAGGCGCGGCGGCGACGGGGGTATAGGCGGCGATCCGGCGCGGCCCGTCCAGCGAGCCGCCCTCCTGCACCTGCTGCTGGCCGGAGGTGGCTGCGGCGAGCGCGAAATCCGGCACCCGCTGGCCCACAAAGCGCTGCGGCTCGGGGTAGCGCGCCAGCACCACGCCGTGGCGATCGAGGAGCGCGGCGGCGGAGCCGGCCGGCAGCGACACCTTGGCGAGATCCTCGTTGAGCCAATCCACCGACACGCCGATGAGCAGCCCGCCAATCACGGTGCCGGCGGCGTCCCGCAACGGTGCCGCCATGTGCAGCGTGCGCCCCCCGGTGGCCCGCCCCTGGGTGAAATCCCCCACGGCGAAGGCTGCGCCGGCCATGACCTGCTGGAAATAGGGCCGATCGGCGATGGTGACCCCGGCCGGCAGGGGTGTGGCGGTGCAGATCAGCCGCCCGGCGGTGTCGAAGCTGTTCAGCGCCAGGAAGCGCGGATATTGCGCCAGCAGCCGGCCAAGATAGGTATCGCATTCCGCGTTGGGGGTGGCGACGCGGATCGCTTCATGCACCGACATGGCGGCGAGCAGATGCTGTACGCCCTCCAACGTCCGCGTCTGCTGCCCCGCGACGAGCTGGGCCAGCTGGCTGGCCTGGTCGCCCAGCTGCACGCTGCGCTCGGCACGCGTCTCCTGCTCCAGCAGGGTCTGTACGACCGCGGCGGGCACGAGGGCCAGTATCACCAGGAGCAAGGCCCGCACGGCGAGGGGCATCAGGGTTCAAATCCGTGGCAAGGTGCCAGCGCTCGCATCCATCCGGGATGCGTCGGCCGCGTCAAGCCGGCTCGGGCTCCAGCGCCGCGTCTGCCGGCGGGTCGAGCGTCGATGCGGCGGTCTCGGGCGGCGGCGGGTTGAGCTGGATCTGGTCGTCCACCGTCACCCGCACATCGACGGTCAGGCCGGCGAAATCGCCGCTGCCCCCGATGAAGCCGCCACCCACCGGCACCGCCTGCTCCGGCGTGCGGGTGACCGCGACGCGGATCAGGTTCCGGCCGGCCACCAATCCGTTGGTGGGGTCGTATTCGACCCAGCCGGCGCCTGGCAGATACACCGCGCACCATGCATGGGTGGCGCCGCCACCCACCGTGCCGCCGCCTTCGTCGTCATACAGGTAGCCGCTCACGAATCGGGCGGCGAGGCCCAGGCTGCGCACCGCCTCCATCATCAGCAGGGCGAAGTCGCGGCAGGTGCCGCTGCCCAGCGACAGGGTCTCGATCGGCGATTGCGTGCCCATCTCCTCGCGCGCGAAGTAGCGGAATTCGTTGTGGATGGCGTTCGTCATCGCCTCCAGCATGGCGAGGGTGCCGACTTCGCTGCCGGCGACGAAGCGTCGGGCCCAGGAATCGACCTGCCGCTCCGGGTCCTGCACATGCCGCTCCGAAAGGCGAGCCAGGTCGGCCACCTCATCCGCCGCGTAGGAGAAGGGGAAGACCTCCGCCTCGTGCTGCAACGTCGCGCGGGGCAGGCCTGCGCCCGCGGGGTAATGCGACAGGTCGAGGCTGGAGATGATCTCCAGCGAGTTGGTTTCCGACCCCTCGGCCCAGTCGAGCATGCAGATCGAATTGCCGAAGACGTCGTGCGCCCAGCGCGTCGACGCCGGGGGCGGGTCCACGACCAGCGTGGCCTCATTCAGCCGCAGGTCGTGGCTGTCCTGCGGCCGCACCATCAGGCGATGCTGGGTCAGCTTCACCGACCTGGCATAGCTGTAGCGGGTGGTGTGGACGACATGAACATGCGGCATGAAGAGAGACCTTGGGTGGGCACGGGACAAGGCGGCCGGACCATCGCATGGCCGCCCATCCCGCACCGCCACAATGCGCGGCGGCGGGCCCGGTTGCATCCTTAAAGCAACGGGCGAAAGGGCGCCGGCTGTTCCCAATACGCCGCGACCCGCCGCAGCGCCCGCAGGTCGCCGATTCCCAGCCGGCCATCCGCCAGGCGGATCAGCCTGGCGCGCCGCAGCGCCTGCAACACGCGGTTGACGTGCACCGGCGAAAGGCCGAGCGCATCCGCCACATGCGTCTGGGTCAGCGGAAAGGCGATGGAGCCGTCCACATCCAGCCCGACCGAGCTTGCCCGCTTGAACAGGTGCACCAGGAGCGTCGCCACCCGCTCGGTCGCGTTGCGCCGCCCCACCGTCAGCAGCACGTCGTCGCCCATGCGTTCGCTGTGCGCGGCCAGCCAGGTCAGGTCGAGCGCCAGCTCGGCATGCTCGCGAACCAGGTGCAGCACGGTGTCATGCTTGAAGGCGCAGAGCGACACCGCGGTCACCGCCTCCACCCCATGCGGCGCGGCGCTGGTCAGCTCCGCCTGCAGGCCGACCATGTCACCCGGCAGCAGGAAGTTCAGGATCTGGCGGCGGCCGTCGGGCAGTGTGTTGTAGCGGAAGGCCCAGCCTGAAAGCAGGGTATAGATGCGCTCATCCGTGGCGCCGGGCTCGACGATGGTCGCGCCGGCGCCGCGCTTCAACTGCCCCACCTTGCGCTGTTGCAGCCAGGTCAGCTGCGACGCCGAGACCGGCTTGAAGACGGGGCGGGGCCGTAGCGGGCACAGGGTGCATGGCAGTGGAGCATCCAAATCGGGACAAACCTTAACCTGTGTTATTGGCGAGCCCGGACTTCGCGCGCAGGACACTCGCTCACGATAACAGCAACGGACGGCAATGCGCGGACTCCCGCTTACCTTGCGCGACAACCCATGGCTAGGCCACGGCTTCGCGCTGGTGGTCTTCGCCGTCGCCTTCCTGACGCGGTGGTGGGCCGGGTCGGCGATGGATGGCCTGCCGTTCGTCACCTTCTTCATGGCGGTACTGATCGTGGCGGCGGTGGCCGGGACCGGTCCGGCGGTGGTCTGTCTGGTGGCCTGCCTGTTCACCGCCTGGTACTTTTTCCTGCCGCCTTACGGCACCTTCCGGCTGACCTGGCCGCAAGGGCCGGTCGCGCTGCTCGCGTTCCTGCTGGTGGGCGGCGCGCAGATCGGCCTGGTCCATCGGCTGCGCCAGGCGCTGGATGGGCTGGAGGCGCAGCGGCTGGACATGGCCGGCCAGGCGGAGCGCCACCGCCTGCTCTACCAGGAGCTGCAGCACCGCGTCGCCAACGGCATTCAGGCCGTGGCCTCCACCCTGTCGATGCAGGCCAGCCTCTCCCCCGAGGCGCAGCCGGCGCTGGACGAGGCGGCGGAACGGCTGCTGGGCGTGGCCGAGGTGCATCGCCGGCTGCATGACCCGGAACTGGGGGAGCGAATGGGCGAGATGCTGGACGGCATGCTGCGTCAATTGTTGATCTCGGCCGGCAAGTCGGATGTGGCGGTGACGGTGCAGGTCGAGGCCGGCAGGCTTTCGCCCGAGACCGCCGGTCTGGTCGGGCTGATCGTGGCCGAGGCGGCGTCCAACAGCCTGAAATACGCCTTTGCCGGTCGCTTCGGTGGCAGCCTCGATGTCACCCTGATGCGAATGGAGAACGGGTCCTTGCGGCTGGCGGTAGAGGATGATGGACCGGGCTTCCTGGCGACGTCGCCGCGAAGCGACGAGTCGCTGGGCATGGCGATCATGCGGGGCTTCGCCGAGCGCCTGCAGGGCACCATCCGCTTTGGCGAGGCCAATGCGGGGGGTGCCAGGATCGCGCTGGAATTTCCAGGCGAGCCTGACATGGCGTGAAACCTCGGGAAAGGAGTGCGCGTTTGACAGGCAGTTGAACACGCGCTCGAAAGGCCTCACCCGATGCTGAAAGTTCTGCCCGTCCCGGTCCCGGTGAAGACCCCCGATGGTCCCGCCTTCGCCCGCTACGCGCTTGCGCCACAGACGAGCGGCGAGCCTTGGTGGGTCTTCTACCGGGCAGCGGGTGGCGAATGGTTCACCATGATGCTGAGCGGGGATGAGCGGTTGGCCTGAAAGGCGTGCCTTCCTGCGAGGGCCGGCGTCTCGCGACGCCGGCTTTTTTTATGCCCGGTGTCGTCAGGCTGGGACCGCGAATGAGATGGTGGAGGCCTCCGGGATGTCGCAGACCAGTTCGGCCTCACGCTGCACGAGGCTGGGATGGGTCTCGCTAGGCACTGTCAGCAGGCCGAGACGGCGCAGGCCCAACCCCAGCCGGCTGCTGGCGGTGATGGTGACGAGCCAAGGCGCCAGGACCAGCCCAGCGATCACCGGCAGCATCCACAGCAGAAGACGCGGCGCGATGCTGTAGGCCAGCAGGCTGAGGACCACCCCCAGCACCACCTGGCGCCAGTAGAGCCGCATCGCCTCCGCCAGCGTGATGACCGCCCCGCCACGACGCTGCGCGCCCCAGCCGCTGTCGGAACCACGCAGTACGGCGACGCACTGGAACGACTGGGTCAACATGGTGATGGGCGATAGCAACGCGGCGCAGAAGATTTCCACGAACACACTGGCGATCAGCCGCAGCCGGGCCATCACACCCGTTACCTGAGGTGAACCCAAAAAGGCCAGAGCCCCCAGCAGCTTGGGCGTCAACAGGACGAGGATGGTGACGCTGAACAGCCACACCGCGCGCTCGGCGTCGAAGACCGGCCATTGCGGGAAGAGGGTGTGCCCGACCGGGAAGTATTCGGGGCGGAGGAAATGCGTCTGCAAGGACACCGCCAGGCCCAGCAGCATGAAGAGCAGCCACAGCGGGGCGCAGGCATAGGCCACGATGCCGTTCAGCATATGCAGCCGGCTCAGCGGGTGCAGGCCGGCAGCGCTGATGATGGCGGCGTGCTGGATGTTGCCCTGGCACCAGCGGCGGTCGCGCACCGCCAGGTCGGGCAGGGTCGGCGGCCCCTGTTCGTAGCTGCCTGGTAGCAGGGCGGCGAGCTGCACCCCCCAGCCGGCCCGCCGCAACAGGGCGGCTTCGACGAAATCGTGGCTCATGATGTGGCCGCCGAACGGCTTGCGCCCCGGCAGGTCGGGCAGGCCGGCCGCCGCGGCAAAAGCGGCGGTGCGGATCATCGCATTATGGCCCCAATAATTGTTCTCCGACCCGTTCCACCAGGCCAGGCCCTGGGCAATGACCGGGCCATACACCACGCCGGCAAATTGCTGCAGGCGCGCGAACAGCGTTTCGCCGCCATGCAGCGTCGGCAGCGACTGCAGAAGGCCGAGATCAGGGTTGATGCCTTCGATGGCAAGACCTATGAAGGCCAT
>CAXTJY010000022.1:0-7941 GCA_964244395.1 uncultured Rhodovarius sp. | reverse complement strand
CTACGCGATGCTGGCCGACCGCCTGCGGATCGGCGGCGAGTTCGACCTGCGCACGATGCGGTGCGCCGGAACGGTGCGACTGCAGAACGCCGAGATCAGGGTTCTGCTCCATGGCGCCCACCAGACGCAGCAGGGTACCGCCATCCATCAGGCTGTCGGCGTCGAGAATCAGGAATTGCTGATACCCGCCGCCGAAACGGCGCACCCACTCCGCCACGTTGCCGGCCTTCTTGGCATGGTTGTCGCTGCGGTGGCGATAGAACAGGCGCGGGCCTTTCTCGGCCATCAACGGCGCAAAGGCGGCCAGCTCGGCCAGCCGGCGCATCGGGTCGGTGCTGTCGCTCAGGATGTAGATGTCGAACTCATCGGCCGCCCCATGCCGTTCGAGCGATCGGCGCATCGCGGCGATCGCGGCGCGCAACGGCGCCACCGACTCGTTGTAGATGGGCAGCAGCAAGGCGGTGCGGCTGCGCGGCCGCAGTGGCAGGGGCGGCACCGCGAGCGTGCCGGCACCACCGGTCAGCATGCTGCCGAAGCCCGCCAGCGCATTGGTGAAGGCCAGCGCGATCCAGACGAACAGGAAGGCGAAGAGCGACGTCATCACCACGCCGGTGACCGTCCAGCGGGCCAGTTGCAGCACCCGCGACATCTCGGTGGTGGCCACGGCGGTGAGCAGGATCGCCCCGCCCAGCACCAGCGCCCGCCGCCACCAGCCGGTGCGCGGCGGGGCGCGGCCTGGCCGTGGGGCCACCTTCAAGTCCTGCGCCGGCATCGCCAAAGGCATCTCCGCCGGCAGGATCTCGGTGCCGGTGGGCGATAGCCTCATGCCGTCCATCGAAACATCCAATCCTCGGCCACGGGGGTGTTGCCCGACAGCAGCCGGACCCTGAGTTCGACCAGGCTGGCGCGGCCGGGGTCGAGCTCGAAGCTGAGCCGGGCGCCGCCGGTCTCGCTGTTCTCGCCCATCCAGGCATGCTGAATTTCGCCGGCGCTGGTGGAGATGACCGGCGCCATGGTCATCTCGCGCGGCAGCCGCGTGGTGTCCAGGATGAACTGCCGCCGCCTGCCGCCACGCGGGCTGTTCGACACCCGGGTGGCGCAGAAGCGTAGCAAGCCCGGCGGCCCGGCGGGCTCGGACACCCAGTGCAGCCGGTAGCGGACGCGGCGCGGGGCGCCGGCCTGCAGGCCCTGCCGTGGGCTCCAGGCCGCGGCGATGTTGTCGTGAATCTCGCTGCGGGTCGGGATTTCCACCAGATGGACCTCGCCGGGGCCGAAATCCTCCAGCGGCTCGACCCACAGGCTGGGGCGGCGTTCGTAGCGCGCCTGCAGGTCCTGAAATTCCGGGAAGGCGCGGCTGCGCTGCACCAGGCCCCAGCCGCGCGGCGACTGGTCCTGGAAGCCGCTGACCTGAAGATCGCGCGGATTGGCCAGCACTCGCCACAGCTGTTCGCCGCGTCCCGTCAGCATCATCAGCCCGTCCGAATCATGCACCGCGGGGCGAAAGTCGCTGACGCCCTCCCGGTCCTGCGGGCCGAAGAAGAACATGCTGCTGGCCGGGGCGATGCCGATCTTCGGCAGGTCCACCCGCGGGAACAGGGTGGCGTCCACCTCCATCGTGGTGGCCTCGCCCGGCGTGATGGTGATGCTGTAGGCGCCGGTGACGCTGGGGCTTTCCAGCAGCGCATGGACGCGCATGGACGTGGCGCCCGGCGCCGGGCGTTCCAGCCAGAAGGCGGTGAAGCTGGGAAATTCCTCGCCAGCCGGGTCGGCGGTGCGGATGGCCAGCCCGCGGGCCGACATGCCGTAGCCATGCCCCCGCCCCAGTCCGCGAAAGTAGCTGGCACCCAGGAACGAGCACAGCTCGTCGAAATGGTCGGCGCGGTTCAGCGGGAAGAGGATGCGGAAGCCCGCGAAGCCCATATCCTCGGGCCGCTCCGGCACCGGCATGCCGTCGAAGCTGAACTGCTCGGGCCGGTAGCGGATCGGCACCGCCTGGCCCTCCGCCACTTCAAACAGATCCACCCGGTCCGGGAAGAGGAAGCCCCGGTGGTGCGGCTGGATGGTGAATGGCAGATTGGCATCGGCCCAGATCGCCTGCCGCCGGTCGAATTCGATACGGCGATAGCTGTTGTAGTCGAGGTGTAGGAACTCGCGCGGCAGCGGCGTGCTGCGGTTCCGATGCGGCTGCTGCGCCAGCGCGCGGGCCAGGTCCGGCACCGTGCTGGCGGAAAACGGCGAGGCGGGCAGTGGCCCGTCGGCCAGCGTCTGCGGCACGCCGCGGATGTTGGACAGCATGCCGGTGGAACCGCCGACGGCGGCGGCGAGAAGGCTACGCCGCTGCATGGGGCACACCGATCGTCACCGGCCGGCGGCGCCGCCCGGATGCGAGGCGGACCAGACCTGCACAGCACGCCCGCTCGCCTTTCGGGCCGGGTGCCGGGGCGGGAGGGGTCTGCATGGGGGAGGCTCCGAAATCAGACCTGCGGAAGGATTTTCCGCAGCGCAGCATTTCAACGTGTGGCAGGGGTGACGGTTTCGCCGCGGCGGATTTGCGGCGACCGTGTGGTTTACCGGATGGAGGCGACGGCCACCGGACCGGGCTTCTTCGGTCGACGGCCGAGTGACCAGTTCGAAGCCATGCGGATTTCAGGGTTCGGCACCGTCCAGCACTGGCCGTCCTCATCGAGAAACACGACCCACATCAGGTGCGATTCAGGTCCGTAGTCGATGACGAAATGGGCGAGGCCGGGGCCGCGCGGCGTGGTCATGGGCAAGGGTGGGTTGAGCTGTTGAAACATGCGGGGCTCCACAAGCGCCGGGGACAGTGCCGGTCGCGTGTCTTCAACGCGGCCGGGGGCGCGGTGGTTGAAGCGAATTTCTTGCTGCGATGTCGGAACCCTCCCGGCCTGCGCCGGGTTTTTGAACGACACATCGCCACAAGGAGAAAGCCATGCCGCGAGGGGATAAGGACGCGTACTCCGACAAGCAGAAGCGCCAGGCGGAACATATCGAGGAAGGCTACGAGAAGCGCGGCGTCCCCGAGAAGGAGGCCGAGCGCCGGGCCTGGGCGAGCGTCAACAAGGACACCGGCGGCGGCAACAAGAGCGGCAGCGGACGCGGCGTGGCGGACACCCACGCGTCGGCGCATAACGGCGGCAAGGCGGCCGCGTCGCGCCCTGCCGCGGCTCGGTCGGCAGCCGCCAAGAAGGGTGCCGAGACGCGGAAGCGCAACGCCGCGGGCTGATCAGGCCAGCAGGGCAGCGCCGCCCGCCGCGTAGATGTCGCCGCTATTGGCCTCGGCGGGCAACGCCCGCAGCCATTGCGCCATGGCGTCGGCACTCATGGCGCCCGGATGGACGAAGGCCATGCTCTCGCCCAGGCAGGCGTTGAAGGCCCGGTAGCCGAGGGCCACGCAGCGTTGCAGCGCTTCCAGGCCGACGTCGCGCTGGATGGTGGTGAATTCGAAGCTCAGCGCGCGCGGCGCCCGGCTGAGCCCGGCCAGGGCCGCGGCCTCGAAGCCTTCCACGTCGATCTTGATGAAGCTGGGCCAGCCATGCGTGGCGCCGAGCCGATCGAGCGTGGTGACCGGCAGGATCATCGACCGGTCCCAGCTCTGACCTTCCCAGCCCGGCGCGCCCGCGGCGGCGCTGACGAAGGCATCGCTGGCGGTGGCCACGGTGGGGTTGTCGGTGTTCAGGCGCAGGGTGGCCTGGCCCGGCTCCGCGCCGACCAGGCTAGGCACGAAGATGACCGGTTGGCCGCGCAGAACCAACCGCAGCGCGCGCAGCAAGATGGGCTGTGGCTCCACCGCCACCACCCGGGCGCCCAGGCG
Source organism: uncultured Rhodovarius sp. (assembly GCA_964244395.1). Taxonomy (GTDB): domain Bacteria; phylum Pseudomonadota; class Alphaproteobacteria; order Acetobacterales; family Acetobacteraceae; genus Rhodovarius. The sequence goes on along the minus strand of CAXTJY010000022.1, from coordinate 4,109 downwards.
GCAGAAGCTGGCGGCGCGGTCGCCGACATGGCAGCCGACATCGAAGGCCAGGTCACCCGGTACGATGAAGCGGGCGTAGAAACGGTCCAGGATCGGCCGACGCTCCGGCGTGTGGTAGAGCCGCAGACTGCGGCCCACCGCCCGCGCGCCGGGTGCGATCAAGGCGCGAAGACCAGCGCCGCCCCACCGGCGAGGGAGGGCGGCACCATCAGCCCATCGGGTACCGCGACCAGCGGCAGCGCCATGCCGCGCACCGCCGCGTTCCCGTCATCGGTGCGAATCACCATGCCGGCCATGAAGGGCAGGGTGGGGGCTTCGATCCCCGGCAGTACGGTGGGCAGCGCGTCGGGTTCGAGGATGCGGACCAGCGTCTCGATCGCCGGCGCCTGTGGCCCCGCCACGCCGGCGCCGCCCGGTAGCCTGATCTGGAACCCTCCCGCGGGGTCGGGCAGGAAAGGCAGGCCCATCAGGCGGGAAAAACGCGCGGCGGTCTCGGCCGGCGCGGCGCTGGCCATGATCAGCGCCACCAGCGCGTCGGCATGGTTGGCGTGATCCATCCAGCGCGGCTGCCAGATCAGCTCCGGCGTCAGATGGCGAATGAGCTGGATGCGGCCCTCCGGCGCATCCGGAAAAGGCAGGCGGGCAAATTTCGCACGCGGCCCCTCCGGCTTGTCCACTGGCCGCTCCAGCCAGGACACCCCAGGGATTGGGATACCGGCGGCTTGCATGCGGGCCAGGTTGGCCTGCTCGTCGGCCACCCCCAGCGCCAGGATGTGCAGGCCCTCGTAGCGGCCGATGAACCGGCCGAGCTGGTTGTCGAACAGGTTGGGGTCAAGGATGGCCAGCAGCTCAACATAGCCATGCCGCAGGAAGGCGCAGCGGTTGCCGGTGCCGTACTGCTCGGTCGGGCCGTCCGGCGTGCGCTTGCCGGACTGCTGGGCGATGGGCGACAGGCTGAAGCCGAGCTTTTCATAGGCGGCGGTCAGCGGCCCCAACTCGCGGGCGCAAACGCCCACATGGTCCAGCGCCAGGGCGGTGCTCATGCCGGGTTCTCGTATTTGTCGAGCAGCCAGGCTTCGGGCTCCGAAGCGGCCTCCTGGTACCAGCGCTGCATCAGCGGGTGTGCCCGCACCTCCCGCGCATAGGCCTGGGAGGCGGCCGAAAGCTCCGGCTGCCAGGTGAGGAAGCGCGCCACGACCGGCGCGAACATCACGTCGGCGGCGCCCAGGTCGCTGCCGAAGAGGTAGGGGCCGCCGGAGATCGCCATGCATTGCGCCCAGATCGCCTCGATCCGGGCGATGTCGGCCAGTGCCGCCTCGGTGCGCCGCAGCCCGGCGAATTCGCGGCCGATGTTGAACGGCATGGCCTGGCGCAGGCCGCCGAAACCGGCATGCATCTCGGCGGCGACGGATCGGGCCAGTGCGCGCGGAACCGGCGCGGCCGGCCACAGGCCCGGCGCGTGCTCGGCGCAGTATTCCAGGATCGCCAGGCTTTCCCACACCGTCGCGCCGCGATGCTCCAGATACGGCACCAGCCCGTTGGGCGTGAGGTCCTTGACCGCCGAGGTGGCGCCGGTGCCGGCCAGCGGCACGACCTCTTCCTCCACGTCCAGCTTGGCCAGGCGCACCGCCAGCCAGCCGCGCAGGGACCAGGACGAATACCGCTTATTGCCTATGACCAGGCGACCGTCGGACATGATGGTTGCTCCCGCTGCCACGGGCTTCTCGCACGTGCGAAGGTTCGCCTCAATCCACGGGTGGACAAGGCCCGGCGTGCTTAGGTAGGCGCCATCGATGACGCCAGCGGCTGACCCTGAAAGCGGACCACCTCGATGTCACGCTCCCGGCCGCGCGCCTTGGCTATGTCGAAGTTGTTCTGCATTCGCATCAGCGTGTCCATCGAGACGCCGAATGCCTTTTCGATCCGCAGCGCCATCTCGGGCGAGAGGTCGGCGCGTTCGTTCACCAGCGCGGACAAGGCAGCGCGCGTGACGCCGAGCGCCTTGGCGGCGTCGGTGATGGACAGGCCGAACGCCTCTATGATCTCGCCCTTTACAAATCCGCCCGGGTGGACAGGTGCCTTCATGCGAAGGCCCTGAATCTTGCTCATGTCCCTACCACCTAGTGGTAATCCTCATAGTCGAGGTCGACGATCTCGATGTCGGCACGGTCGATGCAAAAGGTCAGGCGCCAGTTCTTGGTCACAAACAGGCTCCATGTACCTTTTCGGTTGCCTGTCAGTTGATGGGCTTTCCAGCTCGGCACCCTCCGCAGCTCGTCCTCGCCCTCCATGTCCTGAAGAAACGAGATCATGCGGCGAAGCTTGGCCACGACCGCAGCATGGAGGCTGGAACTGTCATCCTGCTCGATAAACCGCCGTAGCCCTTAGTGCTTGACATGCCCGATCTACATTCAGCCGGAGAATACTATAGCGCAGCCGACAAGCGAAACGCTACACTTTACGTGCGCTGGTGTTTAGAAGGCTTAGTCGACAGTGATGCGGGCTTCCCGAACCACGCGGCCCCACTTCTCGCCCTCGGCACGGATGAAGGCCGCCAGCTCCTCGGCGGTGCTGGACTGGCCGTCGACCCCGGCATTGGCCATGCGGGTTAGCACCAGCGGCGTCGCCAGCGCCTCGCGCACCGCGGCGTTCATGCGCTGGATGGCAGGGGCCGGGGTGCCGCCGGTCGTCATGACCGCGCCCCAGCTGGTGGCGGTGGCCTGCGGGTAGCCCTGCTCCGCCAGCGTCGGCACCTCCGGCAGCAACGGGTGGCGGGCCGGGCCGGTGGCGGCCAGGGCGCGGATGCGGCCGTCGCGGATGGCGCCCACGGTCGCCGCGATCTGCACCAGCATCATCTGGATGTTGCCGGCGATGAGGTCGTTCATGGCGGCGCCGCTGCCGCGATAGGGCACGTGCTGGATGTCGATACCGGCGGCGAGGCGGAACAGTTCGGCCGCCGTGTGGGTGGAGGCGCCGTGGCCGGAGCTGCCGAAGCTGATGCCGCCAGGGTCTGCCTTGGCCCGCGCGACGAAGCCGGCGAGGTCGGGCGCCACCGCTGGGTGCACCACGATCACCATGTCCGAGATGTAGGCCAGCGACACGGGCGCCAGGTCGTGCGCCGGGTCGAAGCCCATGTTGCGGTAGATGTGCGGGTTGGTGCTGAGCAGGCCGGTGACGCCCATCAGCAGCGAGGTGCCGTCCGGCGCGGCGCGGGCCACCATCTCGCCGCCGATATTGCCGCCGGCGCCGCCGCGATTCTCCACCACCACCGGCTGGCCGAGCAGCTCCGTCATCCGCTCGGCCAGGATGCGCGCCGCCACATCGGTGCTGCCGCCGGCCACGAAGGGCACGATGAAGCGGATGGGGCGGCCCTGGGCCAGGGCAGGGGCGGCCAGGGTGGCGAGGAGAAGACGCCGTTGCATGGTCAGAACATCGTGTTGGTGTTGGCGGCGGTCTCCGGCACCGCCTGGATCACGTCCCAATGCTCGACGATGCGGTCGCCGTCGACCCGGAAGATATCGACGATGGCACGGCCCCGATCGGCCGGCGAGGAGCGGGAATGCACGTGCATATAGACCAGGTCGCCATCCGTGGCGCTGCGGACGATGCGGCTGCTGCCCTGCGGATTGGCGGCGAAGACGCGAGTAAAGACGGCGACGAAGGCGGCGCGGCCGTCGGGCACCAGCGGATTGTGCTGGATGTAGCCTTCGCTGAGGTAGCGCTCGGCGGCGGACAGGTCGCGGCGGACGAAGACGGCTTCATAGAAGTCGATGACAAGGCGGCGGTTGGCTTCCTCACGCGTCAATTCGCGGGTTTGCGCGGCGGCAGCGGCGGAGAGAAGCAAGGCAGGCAGCAGGCGGCGGCGCATGGGGATCTCCTCAGCAGGCGTGGGTGGCCTTGATGCGCGACAATACCACGTCAGGCTCCTCCGCCCACCAGCGACGGGAGAGCAGCTCGACCTCGGTAAAGCCCTGGTAGCCGGCGGCCTCGACCATGCGGCGGAGGCCGGCGATGTCGATCACGCCGTCGCCGGGCATGCCGCGGTCCAGCACCAGGTCGGTGGTCGGCACCAGCCAGTCGCAAGCGTGGAAGGCGGCGATGCGGCCGGC
>CAXTJY010000021.1:0-15393 GCA_964244395.1 uncultured Rhodovarius sp. | reverse complement strand
GCCCGCTTGGTGACGAAATTGTAGATGCCGCCGACGCCCTCGGCATCGCCCGGATACCAGTTCTGCACCGTGGAATACTTGATGGTGGCATCATCCATCAGCACCAGCTCGACCACCGCCGCATGCAGCTGGTTCTCGTCGCGCATCGGCGCGGTGCAGCCTTCCAGGTAGCTGACCTTGCTGCCGGCATCGGCCACGATCAGCGTGCGCTCGAACTGCCCCGTGCTCTTGGCGTTGATGCGGAAGTAGGTGCTGAGCTCCATCGGGCATTTCACCCCGGGCGGAATGTACACGAAGCTGCCATCGGTGAAGACGGCCGAGTTCAGCGCCGCGAAGTAGTTGTCGCCCGGCGGCACCACGGAGCCCAGGTACTTCCGCACAAGCTCCGGATGTTCCTGCACCGCCTCGGAGATCGGGCAGAAGATGATGCCGTCCTTCGCCAGCCGCTCCTTGTAGGAAGTCGAGACCGACACGCTGTCGAACACCGCATCCACCGCGATCGGCAGCCGGCCATCGGCCGGGCTCTCACCGGCGCCCTCGACGCCGGCCAGGATGGCCTGCTCGCGCAGCGGGATGCCCAGCTTGGCGTAGGTGCGCAGAAGCTCGGGATCGACCTCGTCCAGGCTCTTCGGCGCCACCTTGTACTTCGGCGCGGCGTAGTAATACGCGTCCTGATAGTCGATCTTGGGGTAATCGACGGCGGCCCAGTCAGGCTCCTCCATCGTCAGCCAATGGGCGTAGGCCTTCAACCGCCACTCCAGTAGCCAGGCCGGCTCGTTCTTCTTCGCGCTGATGAAGCGGACGATGTCCTCGTTCAGGCCCTTGGGCGCGAACTCCATCTCGATGTCGGTCTCGAAGCCCCATTTATAGCCACCCTCCTGGGCGGACTGGACGGCTTCGATGGTTTCGGTGACTGCGACCATGAATTCTCTCAGGCGTTCAAAGCAAGGGCGTGATGGGCCTGGCAGCGGGCGGGGCCGGCCAAGTCGGCGATGGTCACTTGGGCCAGGGCGTCGCGGATGGCACGGTTCACCGGGTCCCACCTGCCCCGCACCTGGCACATGGCTTCGGCCTCGCAGCCGCCTGACGCGCCATCGACGCAAGCTGTCAGTGCGATCGGGCCGTCAAAGGCGACAACGACCTGGGCCAGGGTGATCTCATGCAAGGCACGGCCCAGCCGGTAGCCGCCGCGGGCGCCGCGCAGGCCTTCGACCAGACCCGCCTGACCCAGGATCTTCAACACCTTGGCCACGGTGGGCTCCGCCAGCCCGGAGGCCAACGCAATCTCCGGCACGGCCACCACGCGGCGATTGCGCTCGGCCCGGTCCAACCCGGCCAGCACCACCACGGCGTAGTCCGTAAGCTTTGAGAGCCGCAACACGGCCTGTCCTCCACCTGCCCGGGCGCCCGGCCCGCTCCGGGGCCGCAACGCTCACTGGCAAATAGGACCAAAGACGTCCGCTTTCCAGTGGGTCAGTCGGCGAAATACAGTCTGGTGGGATTTTCGACGAGGATTCGCTGCCGTTCCTCGACCGAGGCCCAATCGGCCAGCCAATCCAGCAGAGTGGCGTCGTCCAGCATATCGGCGGGGTCCGCGATCTGGGTGTGCGGCCAGTCCGTGCCCCACAGGCAGCGCTCCGGCGCCGCGGCGATGTAGCGGCGGGCCAACGGGGCGAGGTCGTTCCAAGGCGCGGCGCTGCTGCGGTAGCCCGACAGCTTGACCCAGGCCCGGCCGGTGTCGAGCAAGCGCAGCGCCGCCTGCACCACGGCGCCGTCCGGGCCCGCCGCGGCCGGCGCGCCGGCCATGTGGTCCAGCACGATGGGCACCGGCAGGTCGGCCAGGCGTGGCGCCAGCTCCAGCATCGCGGCGCCCTTGGAATAAACCTGGATGTGCCAGCCCAGCGGGGCGATGCGGCGGGCCAGGGTGCCAAGCTGTTCGACCGGCGTGCCGTTGCCGGTATGGGCGTTGAAGCGCACGCCGCGTGCCCCGGCCGCGTGCAATGCGCGCAGCCCCGCCTCGTCGGTGCTGTCGTCGATCACCACCACGGCACGGGCGTTGTCCTGGCCGAACTGGGCCACGGCATCGAGGGTAACTGCGTTGTCGGTGCCATAGACGCTGGCCTGCACCACGATGAAGCGCGTCAGCCCCAGCTTTTCCGCCATGGAGCGGAAATGCGGGATGGTCGCCGGCGGCGGCGTGTAGGGCCGGGCCGGGTCGAGCGGAAAGCGCTCATACGGCCCGAAGATGTGGAAATGCGCGTCGCAGGCGCCGGGCGGCGCGTGCCATCTCGGCGTGCCGGTGACTTCCAGGGCGGGGGCGCAGGTGAAGTTCATCCCGGCAGATTGCGGGGCGGCCGGCCGTCGCGCAATCTGGCGCGACCCCGCCCGCGGAGCGGGCAATAGGAATAGGGGAGAGAACACCATGAAGATCGCAGTCGTCACCGGCGCCAGCGCCGGCATCGGGCGCGCCACCGCGCTGGGCCTGCTGGCCGCCGGCTATGGCGTGGCGCTGGCAGGGCGCCGCCTCAGCGAGCTGGAGGAGACCGCGCAGCTCGCCGGCGCCAATGCGGGCCACGCCCTGCCCGTGGCCACCGATGTGGCGCACCCCGAGGCCGTGGCCGCCCTGTTCGCCGCGGTGAAGCAGAAATGGGGCCGCGTCGACCTGCTGTTCAACAACGCCGGCATGGGCGTGCAGGGCTTTCTGTTCGAGGACCTACCCTTCGAGAAATGGCAGCAATGCGTGGCGGTCAACCTGACCGGCAGCTTCCTGTGCGCCCAGGCCGCGTTCCGCATGATGAAGGAACAGACGCCGCGCGGGGGGCGGATCATCAACAACGGCAGCATCTCAGCGCACACGCCCCGCCCCGACAGCGCGCCCTACACCGCGACCAAGCACGCCATCACCGGGCTGACCAAATCCATAATGCTGGATGGCCGGAAATACGACATCTGCGCCGGCCAGATCGACATCGGCAACGCCGCCACGCCGATGACGGCGCGTATGCAGAACGGCGTGAAGCAGCCGGACGGGACGATGAAGGTGGAACCCACGATGGATGTGACGAACGTCGCCAACGCCGTGGTGTACATGGACAGCCTTGACCTGTCGGCCAACGTGCTGACCATGACGATCAAGGCGACGCACATGCCGTTCGAAGGGCGTGGCTAGCAAGTTCAGTCGTTTACACGAGGGTCGGTTCCAGCCCGACGTTGGGACAAATTCACCACCAGACGTGCCAAGGCGGCTAGGGACAAAGGCGGATGCGGATTTTAAACAACGGCAGCCTTAACATTTAGGAAAATATCCTCTTGAAAGTCAAGCCGAACCCTGGCATGGCGTAGCCGCGCGCAGCATGGCGCAAATCGGCACCATCCGGCCGATGGCGTCCTGCGTGAAGGCGCGCAGGGTGCCCAGCACGGCAGGCATGTCCGCCGGCGGCGGCACGGGCGCCAGCAACCCCCGCAGCCGCTCCGCCTCGACTCTCGCCGCCTCCTGCCCCCGCGCGATGATCGCCGACACGTCCAGCGGCGCCAGCAACGCCCAGGCCAGCGCGAGGTAGCCCGGCCAAGGCGCGAGGTGCCGGTACATGCTGGCCAGAATCGGGTCTGGCCCAGCTCCAATGCCATTGAGCCTCCACACCAGGGCCTGGGTTTCCTCAGGGAACTCAGCCATGGCCTGCAAAGGTGGCAGCGGCACGGCCCGGTTCTCTTCGGGGAACTGAGCCAAGGGCGGCGCCGGCACGGCCGCCGGTCCCATTTGCAACAGGGTCAGCGCCACCAACGCCATCGGGTTGGTGCGGTTATACGCCTCCAGGATGGCCCGGATCGGCGCATCCGCGGTCACCCCCACCGCCACCAGCGCCTCGGGCGGAATCACCGGCAGCACCGGCAAGGGCAGCGCCGCCCGAAACCTCCCCGCCGCCGCCCGCGCATGCCCGGAGACATACACCGGCCGCAGGTTTCCCCAGGCCCACTCCAGCCCGCCCGGAAAAGTTGCGAGGTGCCGCCACACCAGATTGACCACCCCCACCCCGAACACCGCCCGAATATCGGCGAAGATGGCCGCTGCCTCGCCGGTGGCATCCGCCTCCCGGATAGCCGGGACCGGGTCGCTCATCGCCCGGTGAAGTTCGGTTCGCGCTTCTCCAGCATCGCGCTCACCGCCTCCCGATGGTCCTCCGTCTCATGCGCGATGGCCTGGAAGGCCGCGCTCATCTCCAGCAGCGTGGCCAGCGACGCACTCTGCCCCTCGCGCAGCAGGCGCTTCGTCATCCGCAGCACCCCCGGCGGATTCTTCGCCACCCGCGCCGCCAGCGCCCGCGCCGCGTCCATCAGCCCCGCATGCGGCACCACCTGGCTCACCAGCCCCACCGCCTTCGCCTGTTCCGGGTTCAGCGGGTCGCCGGTAAAGCTCATCTCCGCCGCCACGCTGTTGCCCACGACGCGCGGCAACAGCCACGCCCCGCCATCGCCGGGCACGATGCCCACGCGGACAAAACTCTCCGCGAAGATCGCCTTTTCCGAAGCCACCCGCATGTCGCACATGCAGGCCAGGTCCAGCCCGGCGCCGATCGCCGGCCCGTTCACCGCCGCGATGGTCGGCACGTTCAGTTCGTACAGCGCCAGCGGGATGTTCTGGATGCCGCGGCGATAGTTCTGCCGCATGTCCGCCGGCCCGTGCCCGGCCATCATGCCCGTCTTGTCGCGCATGCCCTTGAGGTCGCCACCGGCGCAGAAGGCGGGGTCGGCGCCGGTCAGGATGACGCAGCGCACGCTGTCGTCGCGCTCGATACGGCGGCAGGCCTCCACCACCGCGTCGCAATCCTCGCGGCTGCCGATGGCATTGCGTTTCTGCGGCGCGTTCAAGGTCAAGGTGACGATGGCGCCGGACTGTTCGTAGGTGACGAAGCTCATGCCAAAAAATCCCTTCCGGTGATGTCGGGCCACAGGCTGGCGCCACCCCGCGTCAGGGCCGCGCGGCCGATCTCGGCGGCCCAAAGACGTTCGCTGCCGCCCTCGTCGCGCCAGGCCCACAGCCGCCGCGTGGTATGGTGCAGTTCATGGTCTTCCGTGATGCCGATGGCGGCGAAGACCTGGTGGACGATGGCGGCCGTGGTCTGCGCGCCCTCCCCCGCCACCACCTTCGCGCAGCCGATCTCGAAGGCAGCGCCCTCCAGCCCGCGCGCATCCACCGCGCGCCCGGCGGCCGCCGCGGCCACGCCCATCGCCGCCACCTCCGAGGCCACCAGGGCCAGCTGCTGCTGAATCGCCTGGAACTTGCCGAGTGCCCGGCCGAACTGCTTTCGCGTGTTGGCCCAGTCCACCGCAAGGTCCAGCGCGTGTTGCGCCGCGCCCGCCATCAGTGTCGCCCGCAGCAAGGCGGTGCCAAGCAGAAGCCCGCGCTGGTTGGACGCCCCTTGGGCCAGCAAAGGGCCGGGCGTCACCTGGTCGCGCGGCTCGCGCGCCACGTTGGCGCCGTGGGTCACCTCCCCCGGCGCATGCAGCGCTCCATCCATCAGCAGTTGCGCCGCGAAGCGCCCGAACGGCGCCACCGGCCCGAAGCTGGTGAAGCCGTCGCGCGGCGCGATGCCTGCCGCCGCCAGCAGGCCGTTGGCCAGCATGCACTCGCCCACTGGCGCCGGCGCGCCATGCTGGCCCAGCACCCGCCACACCGCCACCGCATCGCCCCACCCGAGCCCGATGCCGCCCATCTCTTCCGGCACTAGCAGCAGCGGCAGGCCCAAGCCTTCCAACGCTTCCCACAGGGCCGCCGGCCATTCGCCGGCCTCCACGGCACTCAGCCCGCATGGATGGGCCGCCAGCAGTCGCTCTACCTGATCGAGGATGATCTCCCTCATCGCAGCCCCAGCTCCCGCGCGATGATCCCGCGCAGGATTTCCCGCGTGCCGCCGCGCAGCGAGAAGGTCGGCGCCAGCTGCGTCAGGTCGCCCAGTAGCGCCCGCAATTCCGGCCCCATCTCCTCCGGCTCCAGAAGTCCGCGGATCGCTTCCGGCAGCGCCTGCTCGAAGGTATTGCCGGCATCCTTCACCAGCGCCGCCTCGCGCGCCGGCTCATCGCCCGCCTCCAACATGCCGGCCACGGCCAGCGACATGTGTCGCAGCGTGGCCAGCCGCGCCACCTGCCGGCCGATCACCACCTCTGCCCCCGGCACACCGCGCACCGCATCAATCCCCATGGTCAGCGCCGGCAGCGACGACAGGATGCGGTCCGGCCCGCTCCGCTCGAACGCCAGCTCGGAAGTCGCCTGCGCCCAGCCCGCCCCCTCGCGTCCCAGCAGCGAATCCGCCGGCAGCTTCACATCGTCGAAGGTCACCTCGTTGAACCCTTCCTCGCCCAGCAGGTCGCGGATCGGCCGGATGGTGATCCCCGGCAGCGAGAGATCGATTAGCACCTGCGACAGCCCGGCGTGGCGCGCGCCACCCTCCGGCACCGGCGAGGTTCGCACCAGCGCGATCATGTATTCCGACAGGTGGGCATTGGTGGTCCAGATCTTCCGCCCATTCAGCACCCAGCCACCATCCGCACGTTCCGCCTTCGTCCGCAGCGAGGCGAGGTCACTGCCCGAATCCGGCTCGCTCAGTCCGATGCAGAACGACACCTCGCCGCTGGCGATGCGCGGCAGGATGTCCCGCTTCTGCGCCTCCGTCGCCAGCCGCAGGATCAGCGGGCCGGATTGCCGGTCGCCGATCCAATGCGCGCCAACCGGGGCGCCCACCGCCAGCATCTCCTCCAGCACCACCGTGCGCTCCAGCCCGCCCTGCTCATGCCCGCCATATTCGCGCGGCCACATCATGCCGATCCAGCCGCGGGCGCCCACCTCGCGCGAAAAGCCGCGGTCGAACCCCATCCAGGAACGAGCCCGCACCGCCGGGCTCCAATCGCGGCCGGACAGGAACTCGCGCACTTCCTCGCGCAGGGCCACGGCGCCGGCCGGCAGGCTGGGCAAGTCGAAGCGCATGTTGTTTCCTCGCAAGACTTCTTGGGAGACGATCATCATGGATAAATTCGGGATGGGCCAGCCGGTCCGCCGCAAGGAGGACGTCCGGCTGCTCACCGGGCGCGGCACCTACACCGATGACCTCAGCCGGCCCGGGGAGGCGCATATGGTCGTGCTGCGCAGCCCGCACGCCCACGCCACCATCCGCGGCATCGGCACCACGGCCGCGAAGGCCGCACCGGGCGTGCTGCTGGTGCTGACCGGCGCTGACGCCACGGCCGACGGCCTCGGCCTCTTCCCGCTCATGGTCGAAGTCCCCGGCAAGGGGGGCACCAAGCCCTACGCGCCGCCCCGCGCGATCCTGCAATCCGAAACCGTCCGCTTCGTCGGCGACCCGGTGGCCGTGGTCGTGGCCGAGACCCGCGGCCAGGCGCAGGACGCCGCAGAGCTGATCGAGATCGACTACGACATTTTGCCCGCCATCACCGACACCGCCGCCGCCGGCGAGCCCGGCGCCACCCAGATCTGGCCGGACGCGCCCCGCAACACCTGCGTCGTCTGGCACACCAACCGCGAGGCGAAGGCGGATGAAGGCTTCGCCAAAGCGCACAAAGTCAGCCAGGTCGAGCTGGTGCAGAACCGCCTGGTCGGCAACCCGATGGAACCGCGCGTGGCACTCGGCGAATACGCCGATGGCCACTACACCCTGACCAGCCCGACCCAGGGCGTGGTGCGGGTGCGCGAGGGCCTGGCCGAGCACATCCTGAAGATCCCGAAGGAGAAGCTGCGCGTCATCTCCCCCGATGTCGGCGGCGGCTTCGGGCTGCGCGGCAAGGTGTTCCCCGAATCCGCCATGGTGCTGTGGGCTGCCCGCCGCGCCGGCCGCCCGGTGAAGTGGATGTCCGGCCGCACCGAGACCTTCCTGTGCGACCCGCATGGCCGCGACCACGTCACGAAAGCCGAAATGGCCTTCGACGAAAATGCCCGCATCCTCGCCGTTCGCATCCGCACCACTGCCGCCATGGGCGCCTATCTGCAGGATTTCGGCCCCCGCATCCCCACCATCGCCGGCGCCCGCATCGCCGGCACCGTCTACGACGTGCAGGCGGTGGACACCGAGGTGCGCTGCGTCTTCACCAACACCACCCCGACCGACGCGTATCGCGGCGCCGGCCGGCCCGAAACCGCCTATGTGCTGGAACGCCTGCTCGACGCCGGCGCCGCCGATTTCGGCCTGACACGCGAGGCGATCCGCGCCCGCAACTACATCAGGCCCGACCAAATTCCCTACACCAACGCGGTCGGTAACGCGATCGACTCCGGCCATTTCGAGGAGACGCAGGACCTCGCCCTCAAGCTGGCGGATTGGGACGGCTTCGCCGCCCGCGCCGCCGACAGCAAGTCACGCGGCAAGCTGCGCGGCCGTGGTCTCGGTTACTTCATCGAGGCCTCCGGCGGCCAGCCCACCGAATGGGCCCGGGTGAAGATGGAGCAGGACGGCCAGGTCACCCTCACCGTAGGCACCTTCAGCCACGGCCAGGGCCACGAGACCGCCTTCGCCCAACTGCTGCACGAACGCCTGGGCGTGGACTACGCCGCGGTGAAGCTGGTGCAGGGCGACACCGACGTGGTGCCATCCGGCGGCGGCACCGGCGGCTCCCGCTCCTCCCAGATGGGCGGCGTCGCCATCGTGCGGGCGGCCGAGTTGGTCATCACCAAGGCCAAGCGCGTCGCCGCGCACCTGTTGGAAGCCGGCGAGGCCGACATCGAACTGGAAGGCGGCCGCTTCCGTGTCGCCGGCACCGACCTCAGTGCCGGCGGGCCTGAAATCCTCGCCGCCGCCGACGCGCCGCTGGACGAACAGCTCACCTACAAGCGCGACACCGAGTGCAACTTCCCCAATGGCTGCCACGTCGCCGAGGTGGAGATCGACCCCGACACCGGGGTGGTGGAACTGGCCCGCTACGCCGCCGTCGATGACGTGGGCGTGGTCATCAACCCCATGCTGGTGCATGGCCAATGCCATGGCGGCATCATGTCAGGCGTCGGCCAGGCGCTGCTGGAGCACGCTCTCTACGACCGCGAAACCGGCCAGTTCCTCACCGCCACCTTCCAGGATTACTGCATGCCCCGCGCCGCCGACGCGCCGGATTTCGTGGTCGACCTCAACATCGTCCCCTGCCCCTCCAACGACCTGGGCGTGAAGGGCGCCGGCGAGGGCGGCAGTTGCGGCGCGCCGCCCGCCATTGTCTCCGCGGTGTGCGACGCGCTGGGCGTGGCGCATATCGACATGCCGGTGACGCCCGAGAAAGTGTGGCGCGTGCTGGCCGGCCAGGCGGCGTAGGCGCCCCGCGCGGGCTTGACCGTGGCAGAGGGCGCCCCGCACTCTCGGCGCCAATAGGGGAGAAACGTTTCAGTGCCAGTTCGCTTCCGCGTGGGTTATGTCGGCTGGGTTCCGCATCCCGCTTTCCTCGAAACCGCTGCGAAGGACCCCTCGCTGGAGATCGTGCACATTCCGATCGACCAGCCCGAAGGCGCCATGATCCAGGCACTGTCCTCCTGCCACGGCTACTACGTGATGGCGGCACGGGACGAGCTGCCAAAGCCTCTGCATGTGCACGACGAACTGCTCGGCAAGCTTCCCAACCTGCTGGTCGCCGCCAGCTACGGCGCCGGCTACGACACCTGCGACCCCCGCGCCTGCACCAGCGCCGGCGTGCTGCTGATGAACCAGGCCGGCGGCAACGCCGAGGGCGTGGCCGAGCACGCGGTGGGCATGATGCTGGCCTGCCTGAAGCGGATGCCGGAAGCCCACGCCGCCATGAGAGCTGGCCGCGCGCAGGACCGCGCCGCCCTGATCGGCCGCGACATCAAGGGCATGACGGTGGGCCTGGTGGGCTGCGGCAACGTCGGGCGGCGCACCGCCGAAATCCTGCAAAAGGCCTTCGGCTGCCGCATCCTGGCCAGCGACCCCTATGTCGAGGTCGGCGCCCTCGCCGCCCTGGGCATCGAGAAGATGCCGCTGGAGCTGCTGCTGATCGAAGCCGATGTTGTGAGCGTGCACTGCCCGCTGACGGACGAGACCCGCGGCATGATCGGCGCCGACGCCTTCGCCGCGATGAAGCCCGGCGTGGTCTTCGTGACCACCGCGCGCGGTTCGATTCACGACGAGGCAGCGCTGCTGGAGTCACTGAATGCCGGCCACGTCGCCAGCGCCGGCCTGGATGTATGGGAGCAGGAACCGCCGCCGCCGGACCACCCGCTACTGTACCACCCCGCCGTCATCGCCAGCCAGCACACGGCGGGGGTGACGCTGCAAAGCCGGGCGAACATCACCCGTATCGCGGCGCTGGGCTTCTCGGACGTGGCGGCAGGCCGCACCCCGCCGCGCATCATCAACCCCGACGTGCTGCCCCGCTGGCGGCAGCGCTACGAGGCAGCGCTTGGCCAGGCGGTTACCTGACGTACGGATGCGTCGCCACCCAGTGCCGCGCGATATCCACCCGCCGCGTGATCCATACATCCGGATGGCTGGCGATATGGTCCAGCACCCGTTGCAACCCCCGGGCCCGCGCCGGGTGGCCGATCAGCCGCATATGCAGCCCCACCGACATCATCTTCGGCCGCCCCGCCCTGCCCTCCTCCAGCAGCAGGTCAAAGGCATCGCGGATGTAGGACGACCACTGGTCCCCCGTGCCCGCCACCGTCGCGTATTTCCCGTCATTGTTGGTCAGCGAATACGGCACCACCAGGTGCCCGTGCCCCTCCACGGTGACCCAGAACGGCAGTTCCTCGCCGTAATAGTCGCTGTCGTACAGAAACCCGCCATGCTCATGCACCAGCCGGCGGGTGTTCTCGCCCGGCGAGTAGCGGCAGTACCAGCCCAACGGCTTCTGCCCCGTCGTCCGCTCGATGCTCGCGACGGCCTTGGCAATATGCTCGCGCTCCGTCGCCTCATCCAGCTCGTAATGCTTCACCCAGCGCCAGCCATGTGAACACACATCGAAGCCCGACGCCCCAATCGCCGCCGCCACCTCCGGGTTGCGCTCCAGCGCCAGCGCGCAGCCGAAGATCGTCGCCGGCAGCTTCCGCTCCTGAAACAACCGCAACAGCCGCCAGAACCCCACCCGGCTGCCATATTCGAACATCCCTTCGGCGGCCAGGTCGCGCTTCATGCCCATGGCGTTCTGCGGCCCGGATTCGGTGTGCCCGGCCTCGGTGAACCCCTCCCCATCCTGCACCGAGGGCTCCGACCCCTCCTCGTAATTGAACACGAAATTCACCGCGAGCTTGGCTCCACCCGGCCAGTGCGGGTCCGGCGGGTTCTGGCCGTAGCCGATGAAATCGCGGGTCACTTCGTAGGGCATCAGGCCTCCAGGGAATCGAAAAAGCGCTCAATCTCGGCGGCTGCGCGGTCGGGGTCCTCGCGATGCGGGAAGTGCCCGACATCCTCGAACATGGCGAAATCCAGCCGGGTAAACGTCTCGTTCAGCCGCTGGGAAAAGGCGAAGGGCAGCACCGGGTCATGCTCGCCCCAGCGCACGCAGGTCGGCACCGCGATGGGCGCCAGCTTCGGCGCCTGCCCCAGCATCACCGCCAGCCGGCCGGCCTTGGCGGCGCGATACCAACCGAAGCCACCGGCCAGATTGCCGGGCCGCAGGAAGTTGCCGACGAACGCGTCCATCACCGCGTCGAAGGCGTGCTTGCGGTGGCACCAGTGGCGGATGATATGGCCGAAATAGGCGCGCACCGCCTGCTCATTGCCCTCCATCATCTCCACCGCGACGGGCAGCTGGTTGAAGGACTGGTACCAGATTTCGATCAGCCGGTCCGGCATACCCATGGCGGGGCCGATGCCGGGATGTACGAAGTCGAAGAAGAACAGGCCGCGGCAGCGCGCCGGCGCCATGCGGGCCAGCGGCTGCATCACCGAGCCGCCGACGTCATGCCCCACGATCCCCGCGCGCTCGATGCCCAGCGCATCCAGGATGCCCAGCAGGTCTTTGGCATGGTCCTCGGCGCTCCAGTCGCGCTCCGGCTTGTCGCTCTCGCCGAAGCCGCGCAGATCGGGCGCGATCAGCTGGAAGCGCCCGGCCAGGCGCTGCATCACCGGCTCCCAGCTCAGCCAGAATTCCGGCCAGCCGTGAAGTAGGAGGAGCGGCGGGCCGGAGCCGGCGGTGGCCACGTGAAAACAGGCGCCACACGACTCCACATTGCGATGCTCGATCATGATCTGCCCCTTCCGTCAGGCCCGCCCGGCCGAGCCGGACGGCCGTGGGCCTTGGAAGCGCCGCCGCAGGTGATGGTTTCAGCCGCCAGTGAAGCCTTCAAGGCGCTGTTTCCCACGCCCAGGGCCGCGCCACGCGATCGCTTTCGCGCCACGCCGCAATGGCCCCCGCATGCCGCTTGGTCAGCGCAATGTCGTCCAGCCCATGCAACATCGCCTCGCGCTTGCGCGTGTCCACCTCGAACGGAATGGTCGCGCCCGTCGGCGTCACCACCACCCGCCGCTCCAGATCCACCGTCGTCCGCGCATTGCCGGGGCTCGCCCCCGTCTCCTCGGCGATCTGCCGGATCACCTCGATGGGCAGCCGCACCGGCAGCAGGCCGTTCTGGAAGCAGTTGGCGAAGAAAATGTCGCCGAAGCTGGGCGCGATGACGCAGCGCACCCCCATCCCCATCAGCGCCCACACCGCGCCCTCGCGCGACGACCCGCAGCCGAAATTATCCGCCGCCAGCAGCAGCGCGCTGCCCTTGTACTCCGGGCGGTTCAGCGGAAAGTCAGGGTTGTCGGTGCCATCCGGCAGATAGCGCTGCCGCTCGAAGGCAAAGGGACCCAGCCCCTCCCGCCCCGCGCCCAGCAGCCGCTGAATCGGGATGATGACGTCGGTGTCCACGTTCTGCCGCAGGAAGGGAACTGCGATGTCGGTGATGCTGGTGAAGCTGTCCATCAGGTGAACTCCCGCACATCCACCAAGGCGCCGGCCAGGGCCGCCGCCGCCGCCATCGCCGGGCTGGCCAGGTGCGTCCGCGCGCCCGTCCCCTGCCGGCCGACGAAGTTGCGGTTGGAGGTGGAGACACAACGCGCACCAGCCGGCACCGCCTCGCCATTCGCCGCCACGCACAGCGCGCAGCCCGGCTCGCGCCACTCGAAGCCGGCGGCCAGGAAGCGGTGGTGCAGCCCCTCCGCCTCGGCCGCCTGTTTCACCATCTCGCTGCCCGGCACCACCCAGGCGGTGACGTGGGGCGCGACATGGCGGTCGCCCAGCACGGCGGCTGCGTCGCGCAGATCGGTCAGGCGGGAATTGGTGCAGCTGCCGATGAACACCCAATCCACGCGGGTGCCGGCCAGCGCGTCCCCGGCGGTCAGCCCCATGTAGTCCAGCGCCGCCGCGTCGCCGCCCGGCACCCGGCCGGTGATCGGCGCCACCTGGCCCGGGCTGGTGCCCCACGTCACCTGCGGCGCGATGTCAGCCATGTCGATCACATGCTCCACGTCGAAACGGGCGCCCGGGTCGCTGGGCAGGCGGCGCCATTCCGTCACCGCCGCCTCCCAGTCCTGCGGCGCGAAATCGCGGCCCTTGAGGTAGGCGAAGGTCTTCTCATCCGGCGCCACCATGCCCGTCCGCGCGCCCATCTCGATCGACAGGTTGCACAGCGTCAGCCGCTCCTCCAGCTCCAGCGCCCGCACCGCGCTGCCGGCGTATTCGAAGGCGTAGCCGGTGCCGGCCGCCGTCCCCAGCCGCCCTATGGCGTGCAGGATCATGTCCTTGGCGGTGACACCCGGCGGCCGCGCGCCCTCGAACCGGATGCGCATGGTGCGCGGCTTGCGCTGCGGCAGGGTCTGCGTCGCCAGCGCATGGCCCAGCTCGCTGGAGCCGATGCCGAAGGCGATGGCGCCCACCGCCCCATTGGTGCAGGTGTGGCTGTCGCCGCAGGCCAGCGTCAGGCCAGGCAGCACGATGCCCAACTCCGGCGCCATGACATGCACGATGCCATGGCCGCGCTGGCCCAGGTCGAACATCCGCACGCCGGTCTGCGTCGTGGTGTGCCGCAACGATTCCAGAAGTTTCTCGCCGGTCGGGAAGGTGCCGGCGTCGCGTCCCGGCGCAGAGGATACGGCGTGGTCGGGCACCGCGAAGACTTTGCCGGGTTCAGCCACATCATGCCCCGCATCGAGGATTTCGCGGATCGCCCGCCCGCCCGATAAGTCATGGATCAGCACCCGGTCGAGGTAGAGCAGCGACCAGCCGTCGCCCAGATCGGTGACAACCCGGCTGTCCCAGATCTTGTCGAACATCGTTCTCATATCAGGGAATTGTCCACGCAATGGGCATGGCCGGGCCTGGTCCTGATGGCGCCGGCGGTGAACATCGCCTGCTCCAGCCGGTCCCACGGCTCGGCCGGAAATTCCGGCGTGCGGCACCAGATCTCCAGCGGCCGGTAGCGGGCGATGCAGCTCTCCATCATCGCGGGGTCCATGCGCGGGAAGAAGGGCAGGATGGTCTCCGCCACCTCCGCATCCGGCGCGGCGTGCAGCCAGTCCTGCGTCTTGCGCAGCCCGCGCAGCATGGCGCGGAATTCCGGCTCGAAATTCCGGATGTTGTCCACTGTACTCATGAAGGTGGTGTAAGCGGTCGGCCCACGGCTGGCGGCCGCATGCCACACGCGGCATCCCGCCGCCTCCATCTGGCTGACGAACGGTTCGAAGATCTGGATCACGTCCACCTCGCCGCCCCACAATGCAGCGGCGTTGTCGGCCATCGAGCGGGTGTCGTTGCGATCCAGGCTGTCGGGGTCCAAGCCGTCCTGCCGGATGTCCTCCTGCAAGGCCCACCACGGCGTCGGCACCTCCGCCACCGAGCCGAGCCGCAGCCCCGCCAAATCGCGCAGCCGGAAATCGGGGCGCGGGCCGCGGCCGACCAGGAAAAACGGGTCGCCCAGCACGGCGGCGCCGAAGCTGCGCAGCGGGCTTGCCGGGTTCGCGTCATGCGTCAGCATCATCCGCATCGGCCCGCCCCAGGCGACCTCGGCGCGGCCTTCCAGCACGGCTTCTTTGGCCAGGGCCGGCTCGCCGCCGTCCAGCAGGGTCACGTCGACGCCCTCATCCGCATAGGCGCCACGCGCCAGCGCCGCGTAGAAAGGCACATAGAAGACGGCGCGGAAGGTTTCCTGCAGGCGGATCGGGCGCATCGGCTTCCTCGGGTGTTGCTGTCGACAAGGGTGCCCCATGTCCGCTGCTTGGCAAAGGCTCGACCCAGTGCCGGCAGGCGGGTTAGACGGACATAGGGGAACGCTTCGACATGGGCACCACATCGGCACAGGGCTTCGCCCGCTATCCCAGCCTGGCCGGCCGCGTCGTGCTCATCACCGGCGGCGCCAGCGGCATCGGCTCTGGCATGGTGGAGCATTTCCGCGACCAGGGCGCACAGGTC
>CAXTJY010000020.1:15234-15660 GCA_964244395.1 uncultured Rhodovarius sp. | reverse complement strand
GGTGGGGATGGTGTCCCTGATCACCAGGTCGAAGGCGCCGCGCGGGCCGGAGCCGAGATTCTCCAGCACCACGGCGAACTTCACCGTGTCATTGGCGTCGGCCTGGAACAGGTTGGCGTTGACCGGGGTGGTGGCCAGGCCGGCGGAGGTGATGGTGCCGGTGAAGGGGCTGGCGGAGCCAGGCGCCGTCCAGGTCACGCCGGCCGGGCCGGTGGCGGCGTCGAAATAGCCCGACGCCGTGTTGTCCTCAGCGACCACGCCCTTGGTGATCTTGATGCGTGGCTCGCCCAGGACGAACTGGACGATCTCGTTGTCCTGGCTGACGGCGCCGAAGCTGTTGGTCTCCGACGAGGTGACCTGGTTGGTCAGCAGCAGCCCGTCGCCGAAGGCCGCGTCGTTGACGCGCACGGTGAATAGCAGGTCGAG
>CAXTJY010000020.1:14875-15224 GCA_964244395.1 uncultured Rhodovarius sp. | reverse complement strand
TGCGTGGTCGGGTAGTTGGCGTTCAGCACGTCGCCGAAGTTGAAGGTGAGCGCGTTGCCGGGGCCGCTGCGGGTGATGGTGGGCTGCACGCCGCCGGAATTGACCTCGAAATTGTCGGTCGGGCCGAAGCTCCACTGGTTCACGCCGGGGATGGTGCCATCGGGCGCGTTGCCCATGGCGCCGTCGGGGCTGCCATTTGCGTCGAGATCGAGCGCCCGCAGGACGGGCAGGGGCAGGTAGTCGGTCAGCTTGACGGAGTGCGCCGAGGTGAGCGGCAGGTCGAGGTTGAGGCGGAAGGTGATGAGGTCACCGGCCTGGATCAGCCGCGACGGGGTGGTCGCGATGGTGG
>CAXTJY010000020.1:0-14865 GCA_964244395.1 uncultured Rhodovarius sp. | reverse complement strand
CGGTGTCGCCGTTGATGGCGTAG
Source organism: uncultured Rhodovarius sp. (assembly GCA_964244395.1). GTDB lineage: Bacteria > Pseudomonadota > Alphaproteobacteria > Acetobacterales > Acetobacteraceae > Rhodovarius. The sequence goes on along the minus strand of CAXTJY010000020.1, from coordinate 14,842 downwards.
ATCGACTTGTCGACGGTGCTGACCGGCAGGGTGACGCCGGCGGCGCTGTCATCCTCGATGTACTGGCCGGTGGCGTTGACGCCGCCGCCGAACAGCACGGTGTTGCCGATGGGGTCGCCCTGGTCGACATAGATGTCGGCCGGCACCGGGCCGGTCCACTTCTGGTCGATGACGGTCTCGAAGGTGACGACGGCGGTGGCCTGGTTGTAGGCGGTGCTGTGCGGGTTGCCCTCCGCGGTGCCGCCATTGCCGTCCAGCACGTCGTCGAGGCCGGCGTTGCGCAGGGTCTGGGCGATGTCGAACTGGATGTAGGTCTGGCCGGAGGCGTTCTTCGTCGGGTTCAGATTGTACACCACGGGGCCGGTGTAGATGACCGCGCCGGCCTCGCTGATCACCACCTGCGGGACGTAGCCGGGCTTGAAGGTCTGGCCGTCGCCCAGCGTGTCCTTCATCACCAGGTCCTTCATCTCGAAGTAGTTCGAGACCTGGCCGTCGAGGGTGTAGCGCAGGGTGTCGCCGGGCTGCGGCACGGTGTTGGCGACGCCGTCGTCGATGACGGCGACGGATTTCTGGATGGCGACGGATTCCGCGCTGATGACGTTCTCCGGGCCCGCGGGGTCGATGCTGATATGAGCGGCGGGGCGGTCGCGGGTGTCGATCGGCGTCCAGTCGGCGTCGAGCCTGGCGTTGTTCTCCAGGTCGCGGAAGGCGCCGGAGGCCTGGTCCACCACCGGCGCGCCGGTGGAGAGCATGCCCGTCGCACTGTCGATGACCTTGGTGCCGGTGTGGAGGAACTCCTCGACGTAGAAGTCGATGACCAGCTTGGGCGTCTGGCTGCCGCCGGTGATGGTGCCGCCGAAGGTGCCGGTGATGGTCTGCGTGCCGTCGGCGTTGCGTACCGGGGTCAGCGAGGTCAGCGAGGAGACGGTGGTGACGTTGCCCATCGCGTCGACGATTTCGAGATGGGCACCCAGTACGTGCACGCCGTCGGGCAGCACGTCGGTCAGCTTGACGTTGGTGAAGGGCTGGCCGTCGGCGAACTTGCCCAGCACTTCCCACTGGCGGGCGTAGGAGGGGCCGGTGGCGGTTTCCTGCTCGGGACCGATGTAGATCTTGCTGAGCTGGGCGACGATGGGGTCGATCTGCGTAGTGGCGGTGGCGCCGCGGATCGGCGCGTCGGTGCCGGGGTTGTTGAATTCGTCGGCGCCGTAGGCGAAGCCGCCCGTCGCCTTGATCGGCAGGGGCGTGCCGACATCGGCCAGGTTGGAGACGCCCAGTGTGAGGGTGACCTCGGCCGGCGTCTGCTCGGTGGTGAAGCTGCCGAAGGGCAGGGTGAGGACCAGCAGGGTGTCGCCCGGGCTGCCGGTAACGATGACGGCGCTGCCGTCGGGGTTCTTGGCGAAGGGGTGGGTGGCCTGGCCGATGGCGTTGAAGACGACTGGCGTCTGCGTCACCGGGCGGCCCAGGAAGGTGGCGCCCAGCAGGGTCACGCCATCATTGACCGGGTTGTTGCCGACCCCGGTGCCGTCCGCGCCGTTGATGGGCAGGATGACGTCGATGTAGGGCGCGTAGCCCGTCTCTGCGCCGGCGGCGGCGTTATCGAAGCTCAGGACCACTTTCTGGGTCGTGCCGATGAACGCGGTCTGCGCCGGGGTGGCGAAGGTGACGACGGGATTCGGTGCCATAGGGGGAAGGCCTTTCGGGTCAACACGTCTCAAAAAACGCAAATTAATTGCGTTATGAGGCGTATTACGGATAGGCCGGTTCGCTTAGCAAGACCGAAATACTAAGAAAGTCTCAATATCTGAGGCATTTCTAAATCGTTGAAAAACTGCTCTGATCACAATCGCGTGTTTTCAGCGTTCTAGAGAAATTTTTCTATTGCGGGTTGTGGAAAAAAAGTTTCCTGCAACCGCGAGCTTCCACCCGGCCAGGTTGTAGGCAGGCCGGCGGTTTGCTGCTGGACTTGATGGCCGTGCCCGCGCCATCTCCCACGGGCAGCGAGGATGAGGGTGATGTCAGGCAGAACGGCGGTGGTGACGGGCGGCGCGCGCGGGCTGGGACTCGCCATCGCCCAGGCGTTGATGGCCCGCGGCCATCGCGTCGCTCTGTGGGACCGCGATGCGGCCGCCCTGACGCTCGCGGCGCAGGCGCTTCGGGCGCATGCCGAGCCGATGGACGTGACCGACCCGGCCAGCGTTGCGCGGGCCCTGGCCGGCACCGAGGCGGCGCTGGGGCCGGTGGACATCCTGGTGGCCAATGCCGGCATCACCGGGCCCAACCACCTTGCGGAGGACTACCCGGTGGAGGATTGGCGCCGGGTCATCGACATCGATCTGACCGGGGTTTTCCTGTGCTGCCGCGCCGTGCTGCCGGGGATGCGGGCGCGGGATTGGGGGCGGATCGTCAACATCGCCTCGATCGCCGGGAAGGAGGGGAACCCGAATGCGGTGGCCTATTCGGCCGCCAAGGCAGGGGTCATCGCGCTGACCAAATCCATCGGGAAGGAGACCGCGACCACCGGCATCCGGGTCAATTGCGTGACGCCGGCGGCGGTCGAGACGGAGCTGTTCGCGCAGATGACAGTGGAGCAGGTGGAGTGGATGAAGTCGAAGATCCCGATGGGGCGCTTCGGTCTGCCGGAGGAGGTGGCGGCGCTGGTGGCCTGGCTGGCGAGCGACTCCTGCAGCTTTTCGACCGGCGCGGTTTTCGATTGTTCTGGCGGGCGGGCCACATATTAGGGCGTGGCAGGGCTGACGAACCCTCCTCCCGCCGCGGTTTGCGCCGGTTGACGGATTGAAGTCTCGGCCGCACAGTGCTTCGGGTTTGAACGCTGTGTTCAAATATGAACTTCGAGGTCCGAATGTTCAGCGCGCCGTTCGGCCTGATCGCCACGACCGTGCAGTCGGCGCCGCGCGCCCGGCTGTACCGCGCTGGGTCGGTGGCCGAGGCGGTGGCGGCGCTGGCCGAGCCGGGGGCCGCCGCGGTCGCCGGGGGCACCGACCTGGTCGCACGGTACAATGAAGGTGCCACGCCGACGCTGCTGGTCTGCCTCGCCGGGGTGCAGGCGCTGCGGGGCATCAGCGTTGAGCGGGACGAAATCCGCATCGGCGCCCTGGTCACCCATGCCGCGGGCAGCGCCGACCCGACCCTGCGCGCGGCGCTGCCAGGGTTCGCCGCCGCCTGGGCGATGATCGCCAATCCCCGGGTGCGATACCGCGGCACAATCGGCGGCAATCTGATGGCGGGGCGGACGCGCTACGAGATGCGGCTGCTTCTGGCCGCCCTCGGCGCCACGCTGCATTTCGCCCTGACGGATGGCGGGATGCAGGCGCGGGGGCCGTCGGAGGCGTCGCCGGCACAGGCGCTGCTGCACCACATCGCCATTCCACGCCGGCCCGGCCAGCGTTTCGTCTATATGCGCGGGCTGCGGCCGCAGTTGACCCTGGCAGTGCACCGGCATGCGGGGGGCGGCCTGGCGGCGATCGGCACCGAGCATCTGCGGCCGGTGACCCTGGGACTGGCGGATGCCGGGCTGGATGGCCTGCCGGCGGACTTCGCCGATGCCGCGATCTCGCACTGGTATGCGCGCCGCGCCGGCGCCACCCTGCTGCGACGCGGCCTGGAGGCGCTGGATGCCGCCTGAGACGCTGGAATTCACCCTGGACGGCCGGGCGGTATCGCTGATCGCCGAGCCGACCGAACCCTTGGCACACGCGCTGCGCGAAGCCTGCGGCGTGCAGGGGGTGCGGGTGGCGTGCGCGCGGGCGGTGTGCGGCGCCTGCACCGTGCTGGTGGATGGGACGCCGGCCGCGAGCTGCGCCATGTTCCTGTTCCAGGTCGAGGGCCGGCGGGTCGAAACGGTGGCCGGGCTGCGCGACCATCCGCTGCAGGCGGCGTTCGCCCGGCATGGCGCGTTCCAGTGCGGCTACTGCACCGGCGGGTTTCTCATGCTGGCCAAGGCGCTGCTGGCAGAACATCCGGCGCCGGACCGCGCGACCATTGCCGAATGGCTGTCTTCCAACATCTGCCGCTGCACCGGTTATTCGGTGATCATCGAGGCTGTCGAGGAGGCCGCGGTGGCAATGCGGACATGAATATCGGGGTCGCCCTGCCGCGCGCCGATGGCGCCGAGAAGCTGAGCGGGCGAGCCACCTATACGACGGATATCGCGCTGTTGGGCATGCTGCACGCCAAGCTGCTGCGCTCCCAGCATGCGCATGCCCGGCTGCTGCGCATCGACGCCAGCGCCGCCCGGGCCGCGCCGGGCGTGCATGCGGTGCTGACGCGGAACGATCTCTCGCGGGCACCGATGCCGGTCTATGGCTACTTCATCAAGGACCAGCCGATCGTGGCCACTGACCGGGTCCGGCATATCGGCGACATCGTGGCGGCCGTGGCGGCGGAGACCGAGGCGCAGGCGGCGGCGGCGCTGGCGATGATCGAGGTGGATTACGAACTCCTGCCGGTGGTGGCGAGCATCGAGGCGGCGCTGGCGGCGGATGCGCCGGAGCTGTTCCCGGAGGCGCCGGTGGGGGTGGTGCCGGCCTATGGCGAGGGCGCCCGCGGCGCGCTGCGGCCGGCGAAGAACGTCTGCTACGAATTCGGCTACCGCATGGGCGATCCGGCGTTATTCGATGGCTGCGACCATGTGTTCGAGGATGAGTTTCGCTTCTCACGCATGTGGCATTTCCATCTGGAGCCGTTCGTCTCGGTGGCGGATGCCAGGGATGGCCGGATTGAGGTGTGGTCTTCCAACCAAAACCCATTTCCGCTGCGCAAGGAGTTGTCTCGGATCTTCCGGCTGCCGGAGAACGCCATCACGGTGCGGGTGCCGTATGTCGGCGGCGGCTTTGGCTCCAAGAACAACTGCAAGACGGAGCCGGCGGCGGTGCTGCTGTCCATGCTGGCGGGGCGCCCGGTGCGGCTGGCGCTGACGATGGAGGAAGGGTTCCTCACCAACACCCAGCACGCCGCGATCCTGCGGCTGCGGACGGGGGTGATGGCGGATGGCCGGCTGGTGGCGCGGCAGAGTCACATTGAGCTGGATGCCGGGGCTTATTCCGACGCCTCGCCGCTGGTGGCGGAGAAGGCGGGGTATCGCATCCCCGGCCCGTATCACTGGCAGCATGTGGACAGCCTGTGCCGCTGCGTGATGACCAACACCGCGCCGGCCGGGCCGTTCCGCGGCTTCGGCGGCACCCAGGCGAGTTGGGCTAGCGAGAGCCAGATCGACATGATCGCGCGGCGGCTCGGCATCGACCCGTTGCAGATGCGCGCGAAAAACCTGCTGAAGCTGGGTGCTGCCTTCATGCCGGGCGAGAGCGGCGTGGATTCCGACATGGTGGAGGGGCTGCACGCCGTGCTGGACGCCATCGACCACACCCCGGCACCGGATCGCGGGCTTGGTTTTGCCGTCGGCTTCAAGGATGGCGGCGGGGTGAACAAGCCGGCGATGGCGCGGGTCAAGGTCTCCACCAATGGCGACGTGTTCCTGGGCTGCGGTACGGTGGAGATCGGCCAGGGGGCGCGGACCACGATGCCGCAGATCGTCGCCGAATATTTGGGCACCAGCCCGTCACGGGTGCGGGTGGCGCCGATCGACACCGACCACACGCCGTTCGACCAGGGGACCAATGCCAGCTCCGGCGTGGCGGTGATGGGGCAGGCGGTGGCGCGGGCCGCGATCGCGCTGCGGGACAAGGTGCTGGCATTCGCCGCCGGGCAGTTGGAGTGCGAGGTGGATGCGCTGCGGCTGGAGGATTGGCATGTCGTGTGCGGCAATGAGCGGCTGCCGCTCGGCCCCCTGATCATGCGCCATTTCGGCGGCACCGGGTTCGAGTTTTCCGCCGAGGGGTTTTTCAAACCGGAGACGGACCATCACGCACCGCTGGAGGCGCAATGCGTGTATTGGGAGATCGGCTGGGCCGCCGCCGAGGTGGAGGTGGACCGCGGGACAGGGCAATTCGTGGTGACGCAGCTGGTGGTGGCGGGCGATGCGGGCCGGGCGATCAATCCCATGCTGTGCCGTGGCCAGGATGAGGGTTCGGCAATCATGGGCTACGGCCAGGCGATGTTCGAGACGATGCGCTTCGACGAGCAGGGCCGGCTGCTGAATGGCGAGCCGTTGCTGTACCGGGTGCCGCTGGCGGAGGATTTGCCGGTGCGGTTCGAGACGCTGACGCTGGAGCAGGGGCATGGGCCGGGCCCGTTCGGCGCCAAGGGGCTGGGCGAGGGGGCGATGCTGCCGGTGGCCGCCGCCATCGCCAATGCGCTGCATGATGCCGTGGGCGTGCGCATCACCGAATTGCCGTTGACGCCGGAGCGCGTGCTGCGCGGGTTGGATGCGCTGGCCGGCGGCGCGGCGGGTGCCGCTTGAGCGATCCCTGGGGTGGCTCCTGGCGGCGCGATGCGCAGCCCCTATTCGTCTCTGGCCCGATCCCTGCATGTCGCTTGGCCAGCCACATCCTATCCAACACCAAAGGCCCTCGCATGACCCTGACCCGTCGCTCTCTCGCTCTCGCTTCGCTCGCGGTGCCCGCGCTGGCGCAGTCCCGCCCCGTCACCGTCGTCGTCGCCTACCCGGCCGGCGGCGATACCGACGCGCTGGCGCGCATTTTCGCCGAGCGGCTGAGCCCGCGCATCGGCCGTAACGTGGTGATCGAGAACCGCTCCGGTGCCTCGGGCGGCGTGGGCTCGATCTACGTCGCGCGGGCGACGCCGGATGGCGACACGCTGCTGTTTGCGCCGTCGACTTTCCCCATCGTGCCGCACGTGCTGCGGGCGGCGAATTACCAGCCGGTGACGGACTTCACCCCGATCATCATGACCGGCACCTCGCCGCTGCTGCTGGTGGCGAGCACGCAGAGCGGGTTGAAGACGCTGGCGGACGTGCAGGCCGCGGGCCGTGCCGGGCAGTTGAACGACTATGGCTCGCCGGGGTCGGGCTCGCCGATGCATCTGTTCGCCGAGATGTTCAACCGCGCCGCCTCGCTACGGCTCACCGAAGTGGCGTATCGCGGCGTGGCGCCGGTGATCAACGATTTGCTGGCGGGGGTGATCAAGCTGGGCTGGGTGACGCCGGGCGCGGTGTTCCAGCATCTGCGGGCCGGTACGCTGGTGCCGGTGGCGGTAAGCGAGCGGACGCGCTCGCCCATCCTGCCGAACGTGCCGACCTTCGTGGAGGCCGGCTTCGACATCGACATCTCGGCGTGGTGGGGCTTCTTCGGCCCGGCCGGGGTGCCTGCGCCGCTGGTGGCGACGCTGAACCGGCACCTGAACGAGATCATCCGTCTGCCGGATGTGGAGAGCCGGACGGTGGCGCTGGGCGTGGTGACGGGGGGCGGCGAGCCGGCCAAGCTGACCGAGTATAATGGCGGGGATTACGAGAAGTTCGGGCGGGTGGTGCGGGAGTTGAATATTCGGGTGGAGTGAGGGCGCGCGCTCAGCGCCTCTCCTGCGCTTCCATATAGGCCCGCAGGGCGTCATTCATCCGCCCCAGGTGGCCTTGGCCCTGGGCGCGGAACCATTCGAGGATGTCGCGATCCAGAGGGAAAGTAATGGCCGTCATCTTGCCTGGTTGGACGATGCGGGCATTGGCCCAGAGGTCTTCGTCCAGCTCATACACGGGGGCATCGGACCGGGTCTGGTCCAGGCCCTGCCGACGCATCTCCTTCAATTCATCCAGTGAATAGCTTCTGATATCTTCGTCTTCCGTCACCGCCCACCTCCCACGCGCTGATGATCCGCCGGAGATATCCGCGCCACGGGTAGACCACAACATAGGATTGGCCCTCGACCTGGCCAAGGGAGCGGATCCGCACCTCGCCATAGTCGGATCGGAGGTCCACGGCTTCGACGATGTCGCCATCGAAGATGTCTACGGCTCGCACGAAGTCGACGCCAGGGTCGAGAGATTGAGGCGGCGCTTGGCTTCGTCCCACTCGACGCGGAGGACGCGCGTCAAGCCAGAAGCGCCCTTGCCGCCGCGGCGTCGGTCGCGATCTGCGCTTTCAACTCGTCGAGGCCGGCGAAGCGCTTTTCCTCGCGGATGAAGGCCAGCAGCGCCGCCACCACCTCCTGCCCGTACAGATCGCCTTCGAAGTCGAACAGATGGGCCTCCAGCCGCGAGACCGGGTCGCCGCCCAGGGTCGGGCGGCGGCCGAGATTGGCGACGCCTGGCACCACGGCGCCGGAGGCCAGCCGGACCCGCACCGCGTAGACCCCGCGCGCCGGCTCGATGTGGCGGCCCAGCGGCACGTTGGCGGTGGGGAAGCCCAGGGTGCGGCCTCGGGCGTCGCCATGCTGGACCTCGCCCACGATCTCGAAGGGGCGGCCGAGCAGGGCTGCGGCGCGTTCCGGGTAGCCGCCCTGCAATTCGCGCCGGATGCGGGTGCTGCTGATGGTGCCCTCCGAATCCGCCAGCGGCGGCACCACGGAAAGGCCGATGCCGGCGGCCTCGCAGGCCTGCCGCAGCCAGGTGACGGTGCCGCCGCGGCGGTGGCCGAAGGCGAAATCCGGCCCGCAGGCCAGGTGGCGGGCGCCGATGCCGTCGCGCAGCACGCGCTCGAAGAAGGCCTCGTGCGGCATGTGCGCCCAGCTTTCGTCGAAGGGCAGGGCGTAGCAGAAGGCGGCGCCGGCCGCCGCCAGGGCTGCCGCCTTGGCAGGCAGCAGGGTCAGGCGGAAGGGTGGGTCGTCGGGGCGGAAATGCTCGCGCGGATGCGGTTCGAAGGTCAGCGCGGCCAGCGGCAGTTCGGGCCGTGCCTGGTGGGCGGCGGCCAGCACGGCGCGGTGGCCCAGGTGGACGCCGTCCAAATTGCCCAGGGCTACGGTGGCGTTGCGGGCGTCTTCCGGCAGCGCGTCCAGCGCGGCGAAGACCCTCACCAGCGCGATTCCGCGGGCTGCCACGCCACCAGCGCGTCGATCGCTGCATCGGGGCTGTGGGCGCGGATGGCGATGTCGCGATGCGGCGGGCGCAGGAAGCCGCCCTGCACCATGCGCTGGGTCAGCGCGAAGAACGGGTCCCAGAAGCCGTCCTCGTCCAGATAGGCGATCCCCTTGCGGTGGAAGCCGAGCTGGCTCCAGGACTGGATTTCCACCGCCTCCTCCAGCGTGCCGATGCCGCCGGGCAGCACGATGAAGCCGTCCGACCAATCGTTCATCTGTGCCTTGCGGGTGTGCATGTCGGGCACGATGGACAGGCGGGTGATGCCGGTGTGCTGCAATTCGCGGTCCTGCAACGCCTGCGGGATGACGCCGTAGACCTCGGCGCCGGCCGCCAGCGCGGCATCCGCCACCACGCCCATCAGCCCGGCGCGGCCGCCGCCATAGACCAGGCGCATGCCGCGCCGGCCCAGCGCCGCGCCGGTGGCGGCCGCCAGCGCCGCATGCGCGGGATCGACCCCCGGCGAGGCGCCGCAGAAGACGCAGACGGACCGCACGCTCAGGGCCGCGACGGCACGAGCACGCTGGCCTCGCCCTCGATCACCGGCTTGCCTGCCACCGTGCAGATGGTGGACAGCGTCACGCGCTTCTTCGCCGGATCGAGCGCTGTCACCTCCACCGTGGCGGTGACCGTGTCGCCAATCTTCACCGGGGCACGGAACTTCAGGTTCTGCGACAGATAGATGGTGCCCTCGCCCGGAAGGCGGGTGCCGAGCACGGCCGAGATCAGCCCGGCGGAGAGCATGCCATGCGCGATGCGCTCCTTGAATATCGAGGCGGCGGCGACCTCGGCGTTGATGTGGACCGGGTTGGTGTCGCCGCTGACGGCCGCGAACATCAGGATGTCGGCTTCGCCGATGGTCTTGCCAAAGCTTGCCGATTGACCAAGTGCCAATTCCTCGAAATACATCCCGCGCATTCCCAAACTTCGCGAATCCTCTAGCCTAGAATGCCCGACGTTGAAACCGACGCCACCGGGCGCGCCGCTCACGGAGACAAGCCTGTATGAGTCGTCTGCTGTTGCTGGTGGCGCTGCTGTTGCCCTCCTTCGCCTGGGCCCAGACGGTGGGGGCGGGCGTGGCGTCTTCACCCTGGCACGGCACGGTTTCGCTGCTGTTCGAGAACGACGCTTTCGGCAAGACGGATCGCTGGTACAGCAACGGCATGCAGGCAAGCTGGCGCAGCCCCGCGGGCGCTTTGCCGGCACCGCTCGCGTGGCTGGACGGCACGCTCGGCGCCGCGCTGGGCCCGGGCGAGTCGCGCTGGGGCTTCTCCCTGGGCCAGACCATCTTCACCCCGCGGGACACCCGGCGGCGCGACCCGGACGTGCTGGACCGCCCCTATGCCGGACATCTCTTCGCAGCGATCGGGCTCGACCGGGTGAGCGACCGGCAATTCACCAGCCTGGAGCTGCAGATCGGCGTCGTCGGCCCTTCCTCGCTCGGGCGGCAGGTCCAGGATGGCGTGCACGACATCCTGGGCGACCGCCGGCCGCGCGGCTGGCGCTACCAGCTGCGCGACGAGCCGGTCGTCGACCTGATCGCAGAGCGGCGCTGGCGGCTGCCGTTGGGCGAGTTGGCGGGGGTGGAAAGCGATGCGGTGCCGGCCGTCGCCGTCTCGCTGGGCAACGGCAACCTGCATGGCTCGCTGGGGGGGATGCTGCGGGTGGGGCAGGGGCTGGCCGCGGATTTCGGACCGAGCCGGATCCGGTCCGCGCAATCCGGCGGCACCGTGCTGCGCCCCACCGGCCGGGAGTTCGGCTGGTATCTCTTCGCCGGCATCGAGGGCCGCGCGGTCGGCCGCGACATCACGCTGGACGGCAACACCTGGCGCGACAGCCGCAGCGTGCGCGGCCGGCCGGTGGTGGCGGACGCGCAATTCGGTGCCGCGCTGCTGTGGCGCGCCTGGCGGCTTTCCTACACGCATGTGCTGCGCTCTGAGGAATTTTACGGCCAGCGCGGCGGGGTGCAGCAATTCGGCAGCATCAACCTCGCCTTCCGGTTCTGACGCTGGGCAACGATTCGTCGCCCCCAGCGTTGCTGGGGGACGGAGGGGTACTCGATGCATCGCTGGATTCTCATGGCCGCGCTGTTGGCGGCGCCGGCGCTTGCGCAGCCGGTGCGGCTGGACGCGAGCGTGCCAGACCGGGCGCCGCCGCCTGATTGGCGCGGCACGCTGTCCTTCTCCATCGAGAACGACAGTTTTTCACGCTCCAACAGCGACCGGAACTACACGTCGGGCGTGCAGGCCAGCTGGCGCAGCCCGAATGCCAACTTGCCCCGGCCGCTTTCCTGGCTGGACGGCCAGCTCGACCGGCTGCTGGGGCCGGGCGACGTGCGCTGGGGGTTGTCGGTGGGGCAGACCATCTTCACCCCGCGCGACACTCGAGCCCGCAACCCGGACCCGACCGACCGGCCCTACGCCGCCAACCTGTTCGCCGCCGTGTCCCTCAGTCGCGCCAGCGACCGGACGTTGACCATCCTGGAGCTGCAAGGTGGCATCGTCGGCCCCTCCGCCCTTGGGCGGCAGATCCAAAACGGCGTGCACCGGCTGCTGGGCGTGGACCGGACCTATGGCTGGCGTTACCAACTGCGCGACGAGCCGGTGTTCAACCTGGTGGGCGAGCGCAAATGGCGCGTCGGCCTGGGCCAGTTGGGGCCGCTGGAATTCGAGGCGTTGCCGAGCGCCACCGTGTCGCTGGGCAACGGCAACATCTATGGCGCGCTCGGCGGGCTGCTGCGGATGGGGCGCGGACTGCACGCCGATTACGGGCCGGCGCGCATCCGTCCCGCCTTGTCGGGCAGCAACTACTTCCAGCCCGAGGCCAACCGGTCCGGCAGCGAGTGGGGCTGGTATGTCTTCGCCGGGCTGGAGGCGCGCGCCGTGGGGCGCGACATCGCGCTCGATGGCAACAGCTTCCGTGACAGCCGGCGGGTGGACAGCCGGCCCTTCGTGGCCGATGCGCAGCTCGGCGCCGCGGTGTTCTGGCGCAGCTACCGGCTGGCCTACACCCATGTCGTCCGCTCGGAGGAGTTCTATGGGCAGCGGGGCGGGGTGTCGCAATTCGGCAGCCTGAACCTGGCGGTGCGGTTCTGATCGTCGGGCTTGACCCGGGCGCCGCGCCCACGTGAAAGGGATGGCCGGGTCTAGCCCGGCCATGACGGCTTGGGAGACTTGCCATGACGCCCAGCAGCGAAGCACTGCTCGAAGAACTCCGGACCTGGGTTGAGATCGAGACGCCCACGACCGACCCGGCGGCGATCAACCGGCTCCTGGATCTGGCCGAGGCCGGGCTGCGGGAGGCGGGCGCCAGCATTGAGCGGCTGCCCGGCCATGGCGGGTATGGCGATACGCTGGTCGCGCGCATCTCCACCGGCACCGGCACCGGCAACGCGCCGGTGCTGGTCTCGGGCCATGTCGATACAGTGTGGGACCATGGGCACCTGGCGTCGGACATGCCGTTCCGGGTCGACGGTGACCGTGCCTATGGTCCCGGCATCTTCGATATGAAGGCAGGCAGCTTCCTAGCCTTCAACGCCGTCCGCACCATTCTGCGTGAGGGCCTCAGCACCAACCGGCCGATCACCTTGCTGCTGACGCCGGATGAGGAGGTGGGCAGCCCGACCAGCCGCGCCATCATCGAGGCGGAGGCGGCCCGGGCCGCGGCGGTGCTGATCCCGGAGCCGGCAGGCGGGCCGACCGGCTGCTGCGTGACGGCGCGCAAGGGCGTGGGGCGGTTCTCGCTGCGGGTCAGGGGGCGGAGCGCGCATGCCGGCGGCAATTGGAGCGAGGGGCGCAGCGCGGTGGTGAAACTGGCCGAGAAGATCTTGGCCATTCACGCGATGACCGACCTGGTGGGCGGCGTTACCACCAATGTCGCGCCGATCTGGGGTGGCAGCCGGGCCAATGTGGTGCCGCCGGAAGCGGGGTGCGAGATCGATCTGCGGGTGGCCAGCGTCGAGGATGGCGTGCGGATGGAGGCGGCGATGCTGGCGCTGGTGGAGGAGCATGATGGTGTCAGCGTGACGGTAACGGGCGGCATGAACCGGCCACCGATGGCGGAAAGCCCGGAGATCCTGCGGCTGTACGGCGTGGCGCGTGGGCTGGCCGCGGCGAATGGCTACGAGCTGCCGAAGCAGCATCGCGGCGGCGGGTCGGACGGCAATTTCACCGCGGCCATGGGAATCCCGACATTGGATGGGCTGGGCTGCACCGGGCATGGCGCGCATGCGCCGGATGAGCACATTCGCTGGCGCGATCTGGCGCCGCGCGGCGCTACCATTCTCGGGCTGCTTCGAACGCTGTGATGCGTCGGGCGCTGGTGACGGCGATTTTCCGGGTGGCGCGGTTGGCCGGTGGGTTGATCCTGGGCGCGGAGTCTGCCCTGGCCCGCACGCCGGGACAGCCCGCGGCCTGCTCCGCCGAGCGCCTGGCGCGCCTGTTCGCCTGGCAGCCCTGGGCCGCGGCGATGCTGGCCGTGGTGCTCTTTACCGGCGCGGCCTTCGGCCAGGGCATCCCGGCGCATGGCGGGCCGGTGCGTGCCATCGCAGTGGGGCCGGCCGGGCTGGCCTCGGGCGGGCTGGACCAGGCGGTGATCTTCTGGTCGGCGGCGGGGCAGCCGCAGCTGGTGTCGCGCTGGCATCGCGGCGCGGTGGAGGCGCTGGTGGCGGTGCCGGGCGGGGGTTTCGTCAGCGCCAGCGATGACGGGACGATCGGCGTGTGGCCGGCGATGGGGGCGGTGGCGCCGGATGCGGTGCTGGAGGGGCATGCCGGGCCGGTGCTGGCGTTGGCCAGCGACGGGGCGCGGGTGGCGGCGGGCGGCTTCGATGGCGGGGTGCGCGTGTGGGAGGGGCCTGGGTCGGCGGTGCTGTTCGAGGGCCATGTCGGGCCGGTGACCGGGTTGGCCTTCACGGCGCGCGGGCTGGTGAGCGCGGGGCGGGATGGCACGCTGCGGCTATGGCCGGAGGGGGCGGTGCTGGCCGACTTCGGGGCGCCGCTGGCGGCGGTGGTGGCGCTGGGTGGTGCCGCTGCGGGTGGCGCGGGCGGTGTCGCCGCTGGTGGCGCGGGCGGTGTCGCCGCTGGTGGTGCGGGCGGTGTCGCCGCTGGTGGCGCGGGCGAGGTCGCCGCTGGCGGCGCGGATGGAATCGTGCGGCTGCCGGATGGCAGCGAGCTGACCACCGGCCCGCGGCCTATAGTGGCGTTGGCGGAGCGGGCGGGGGTGCTGGCGGTCGGCGGCATCGGCGGCGATGTCGGCCTTTGGGACTGGCGCGCGGGTAGGCTGCTGCGGGTGCTGGAGGGGCCGGGGCTGCCGGTCTGGTCGCTGGCCTTCGCGCCCGACGGCACGTTGTGGACCGGCGGCGCCGACCGGCAGTTGCGGCGCTGGGATGTCGCGACGGGGCGGCCTTTGGCCGAGACGGGAGCGGCGCAGGCTGTGGTGCCGGTGGGCGCGGACTCGGCGGGAGCGCGGGTGTTCCGCGCCTGCCAGGCGGCGCTCGTGCCGATGCGCCAGCAAAAAAGCGGGGTCATCCTCAATATCGGCTCGATCTCGGGTTACATTTCCAACATCCCGCAGCCACAAGCCGCCTACAACGCCTCCAAGGCGGCGGTGCACATGCTGACCAAGAGCCTCGCCAGCGACTATGCCGCCGAAGGCATTCGCGCCAACGCGATCGCACCGGGCTATATCGACACCGACATGACCTCAGGCGGGCTTTCCGATCCCGAATGGGGCCCGATCTGGCGCTCGATGACGCCGCTGCCAATGGTCGGAACCCCGCAGGATATCGGAACGGCCGCGCTCTACCTTTGCTCGGACGCCTCACGCTATGTCACGGGCGAAGTCCTGGTCATCGACGGCGGCTACCTGGCGCGTTGATGCCTGAATGGCGAAGTTACCCCC
>CAXTJY010000019.1:12692-15830 GCA_964244395.1 uncultured Rhodovarius sp. | reverse complement strand
GGCGATGAGCGCCGCGAAACCTACTCGCCCTTCCTGCCGATCTCGCCCACCACCCCGCGCCGGAAGGCCAGGACGCAGAGCACGAAGATCACGCCCTGGATCACAGTCACCCAGGCTCCGAACTCGGCCAGATAGTTCTGCATGGTGATGATGATCGCAGCCCCGGCCACCGGGCCGAACAGCGTGCCCAAGCCGCCGACCAGCGACATCAGCACCACCTCTCCCGACATGGTCCAGAACACGTCGGTCAACGTCGCAATGCCGAAGACGATGGACTTCGTGCCCCCCGCCACGCCGGAAAGACCCGCGGAGACTACGAAGGCGATCAGCTTGTAGTCATCCACCCGGTAGCCCAGCGAAATCGCCCGCGGCTCGTTCTCGCGAATCGCCTTCATCACCTGGCCGAAGGGCGAGTGGATGACGCGATGGATGAACAAAAAGCTGACGACGAAGATGCCGGCCACCAGCCAGTACAGGTTGAAGTCCCGGCTCAGGCTGAACTGCCCCAGGAAGGCGCCGCGCGGGATCGCCTGGATGCCGTCCTCGCCATTGGTGAAGGGTGCCTGGACGCAGAAGAAATACACCATCTGCGCCATCGCCAGGGTGATCATGGCGAAGTAGATCCCCTGCCGGCGGATCGCCAGCATGCCGATCAGCCAGCCCAGGATCATGCCGGCCAGGCCGCCGATGACGATTGAGACCTCCGGCGTGCAGCCCCACACCTTGGCGGCATGGCCGGCCAGGTAGCCGCCCATGCCGAAATAGGCGGCATGGCCGAAGCTGAGCAGGCCGACATAGCCGATCAACAGGTTGAAGGCGCAGGCGAAGAGCGCGAAGCACAACACCTTCATCAGGAAGACGGGGTACAGGAAGAAGGGCGCGACCGCGATGAACGCCAGCATCAGCCCAAAGGCGAGAAGCTGCGGCCGGGTGAAGCCCCAGAAGACGGCGGGTTCGGCGTCGATGCCTTCGAAGGCGCCGCCGGAAGGTGCTGCCATGTCTCAGCTCCTCCCGAACAGGCCGGCCGGCCGCCACAGCAGCACGATCGCCATGACGACGAAGATCACCGTGGATGACCCCTCCGGGTAGAACACCTTGGTCAGGCCCTCGATGACGCCGAGCCCGAAGCCGGTCAGCACCGAGCCCAGGATCGACCCCATGCCGCCGATCACCACCACGGCAAAGACGATGATGATCAGGTTGCTGCCCATCTGCGGGTTCACCGAATAGATCGGCGCCGCCAGCACGCCGGCGAAGGCAGCGAGCGCCACGCCCGCCCCGTAGGTCAGCGTCATCATCCGCGGCACGTTGATGCCGAATGCTTGGACAAGCGCCGGGTTCTCGGTGGCGGCGCGCAGATAGCTGCCGATCTTCGTCTTCTCGATCACCAGCCAGGTCGCCAGGCACATGACGAAGGCAACGACGACGACCCAGCCGCGATAGATCGGCATGAACATGAAGCCGAGATCCCAGGCGCCCTGCAACTCAGGGGGGATGCGGTATGGCAGTCCGGAACTGCCGAATTCGTTGCGGAACAGCCCCTCCAGGATCAACCCGGCGCCGAAGGTCAGCAACAGGCCGTACAGGTGATCGAGCTGATACAGCCGGCTGATCATGGTGCGCTCCATGATGATGCCGGTGCAGCCCACGATCAGCGGGCTGAGCAGCAGCGCCCACCAATAGGAGAGGCCGTTCGGCAGCAGCCCTGCCACGATGGTGGCGGGGGAGCCAGTGGTGCCGAACAGCATCGAGAGCAGCCACAGCGCGGCGATGGCCGCCATGCCGCCGCGCCGGAAAGTGCGGGCCAGCGGGATGCGGGCCATGACCTCATCGGCCACCAGCACCACCAGTCCCAGCCCGACCAGGGCGATCAGTACGTGCAGCATGGCCGACCCCTGCGGCATCAGCAGTCTCGCCCAGGCCAGCGGGCTATCGGCCACGCTGAACACCAGGCTGCCCAGCCAGGCGAAGGCGATGGCTCCCAGCACCGCCCAGCGCAGGCTGGGCTTCAGCCCGGCGCGGGCCAGCCCCCACTCCAGCAACAGCAGCGCGCAGGGCAGCAGCATCAGCGCCATGGAGATGGCGGCGGCCGGCGAGGTCCCGAGCGACAGCAGCATCCAGGCCACGAACGCGCCCATCATGAACTGGGCGCCGTGGGTGAAGTTGATCACGTTCAACATGCCGAAGATGACCGCCAGCCCCAGCGACAGCAGCGCGTAGAAGGCTCCGTTGATGAGGCCCAGCAGCAGCTGCCCGAACAGCAGCGGCCCCGGAATGCCGAACACATCCATGCAAAATCCCTTTAGCTGAGCAGCCAATCCGCGCCTCGGGCCAAGCGGCCCGCGATGAGCGGATGGTAGGCAAGTCAGGCGCTCGATTGCCGCCGACGCAGGGCCGGCGGCGATCGGACGCTAGGCGCGCACCAGCGAACAGCCGCCCTCCGCCAGCGGCCGAAAGGCCTCCTCGGCGGGGGTGGTGGCCAGCAGGTTGTAATAGTCCCAGGCGCCGGTGGACTGCGCCGGAGTTTTCACCTCCCACAGATAGCAGGGATGCAGCTTGCGGCCATCCTCGCGAATGCGGCCCGTGCCGAAGGCGTCGTCATCCACCTCCATGGCCTTCATCTTCGCCACCACGGCGCGGCCATCCGCCTTGGCAGCGGCGGCACCCAACTCGGCCACCGCCTTGAGATAATGCAGCGTCACCCCGTAACAGCCGGCCTGCACCTGAGCCGGCGGCGAGTTACCGGGCATACGCGGCCGGACCCGGGTGGTAAAGGCGCGGGTGCGGTAGTTGGCGTTCCAGTAGAAGGGCTCGCTCAGCACCAGCCCCTGGGCGGTTTCCAGCCCCAGGCTGTGCACTTCCATGAAGGAGAGCAGCAGGCCAGCGATCTTCATGTTGCGGGTCAGGCCGAATTCGCGTGCCTGCTTGATGCAGTTGGCAGTGTCGGTGCCCGCATTGGCCAGACCCAACACCTTGGCCCGCGATGCCTGCGCCTGGACGATGAAGGAACTGAAATCGGTGGTGTTGGGGAAGGGATAGCGCGCCGCCCCAAGCACCCGCCCGCCGCCGGCCTCCACGAAGCGCGAAGTGTCACGCTGCAAGGCATGGCCGAAGGCGTAGTCGGCGGTGATGAAATAC
>CAXTJY010000019.1:7879-12682 GCA_964244395.1 uncultured Rhodovarius sp. | reverse complement strand
ATGTAGGTGTCGTAGGTGAAGTGCACCGTGTTGGGCGAGCACTGCGCCCCCGTCAGGTCCGACGTCGCGGCGCCGGAGTTCAGGAACACCTTGTTCTTCTCACGCGCGATGGAATTGATCGCCAGCGCCACCGATGAGGTCGGCACATCGACGATGGCGTCCACCCCCTGGTCGTACCACTGCCGGGCGATGTTGGCGCCCACATCGGGCCGGTTCTGGTGATCGGCGCGGATCACCTCGACGGCCAGGCCCCGATTGGCGAATTCCAGCACCGCCTGCTCGGTGCAGATCGCGCTGCCGGGCCCGGTCGGGTCCCGATACGGCCCCGACATGTCGGTCAGCACGCCAATCTTGATCGGCGCCGCCTGGGCGCGGGCGGAGAACCCCGCCAGCGCGGTGCCGCCGATGATGAGGGAGCGACGATCCATGCTCAGCTCCGCACAGGGCGCAGCCGCCTTCGCTGATCGGGCGGAAGGCTTCCTCGGCCGGCGTGGTCTGCAACAACTTGTAGTAGTCCCAGCGGCCACGGCTTTCCGCCGGCGCCTTCACCTCGAACAGATAGGCCGGGCAGAGCTTGCGGCCATCGGCGCGGATGGAGCCGGCGCCGAAGGCGTCGTCATCGCAGGGCATCGCCTTCATCCGGTTGACGACTTCGACGCCGGACGCCTTGGAGGCCGCCACGCCCATGTCGGCAATCGCCTTCAGATAATGCAGCGTGCAGGAGTAATTCGCGGCCGAAGCCATGTTCGGCACCACGTCGCGCAGCCGCGGCCGCATCCGGTCGGTGAAGGCACGGGTTCGGTCGTTCAAATCCCAGTAGAAGCTCTCGGTCAGCACCAGCCCCTGCGCCGTCTCCAGCCCGATCGAATGCACGTCCGGCAGGAACATCAGCAACGCCGCGAGCTTGGTGCCGCGCCGCGTCACGCCGAATTCGGCCGCCTGCTTGATGCTGTTGATGGTGTCGGCACCCGCATTGGCAAACCCGATCACCTTGGCGCGGCTGGCCTGCGCTTGCACCAGGAAGGAGGAAAAGTCGGTCGTCGCGGGGAAGGGATACCGCACGCTCCCCATCACTCGCCCGCCGGCGCCGCGCACGAAGGCGCCGGTGTCGCGCTCCAGCGCATGCCCGAAGGCGTAGTCGGCAGTAATGAAATACCAGCTGTCGCCGCCGGCCCGCACCATGGCGGCGCCGGTGGACTTGGCCAGCATGTAGGTGTCGTACATCCAATGCACGGTGTTCGGGCTGCACGCCGAACCGGTGAGGTCCGAAGTCGCCGAACCCGTATTGATGTAAGCCTTGTTCTTCTCCCGCGCGACGCCGTTCACTGCGAGGCCGACCGAGCTGGTCGGCACGTCGATGATCAGGTCCACGCCCTGATCATACCATTGCCGGGCGATGTTGACGCCGACATCCGGACGGTTCTGATGGTCGGCGTTGACGACCTCGACGTTGAAGCCGCGCTGGCCGAACTCCGCCACCGCCTGGAGGGTGCATTGCACGCCATACGGGCCGGAGATGTCGCGATAAGGGCCGGACTGGTCGTTCAGAACGCCGATCCGGATGGTGTTGGCGGCCTGGCTGCGGGCGCGCGCGAGGGGCAATGCGGCTGCGGCAGTGCCCAGCAACGCCCGACGGTCGATCTCCATGAACCTATACTCCCTGTTGGGGAGCGGGCGGTCTGTCGCCGCCCTGCTCCGGTTGATCCGCTTAAGCGTCATGCCCGGGCTTGACCCGGGCACCTCTTCGTCACGCTGGTGCCGTTCGTCCGGGAGATGGCCGGGTCAAGCCCGGCCATGACGTGCGGCTTCAGCTGCGCGGCAGCGCGCACCCGCCATCCGCCACCGGCCGGAAGCTCTCCTCGGCGGTTGTCGTGCCGAGCAGCTTGTAATAGTCCCAGGGCGCCCGGCTCTCGGCCGGCGTCTTTACCTCGAACAGGTAGGACGGGTGCAGCTTTCGCCCGTCCGAGCGGACCGAACCAGGGCCGAACACGTCGTCATCCGTCGGCATCGCCTTCATCTTGGCTACCGCCTCGGCGCCCGAGGCCTTGGCCGCCGCCACTCCCATCTCGGCCACCGCCTTGAGGTAATGCAGCACGCCCGAATAGCAGCCGGCCTGCACCATAGTGGGCTTGCCCCCACCTGGCATGGCGCCGAGCCGGGTGGTGAAGGCGCGGGTCTTGTCGTTGAGATCCCAATAGAAGGTCTCGGTCAGCACCAGGCCCTGCGCCGTCTGCAAGCCGAGCGAGTGCACATCGCTGATGAACACCAGCAGCCCGGCCAGCTTGGTCCGCCCGCCCCGTGTCAGGCCGAATTCCGCCGCCTGCTTGATCGAATTGATGGTGTCGCCGCCGGCATTGGCCAAACCTACCACCTGCGCGCGCGACGCCTGCGCCTGCAACAGGAAGGACGAGAAGTCGGTCGTGCCAGGAAAGGGCGTACGCACCTGGCCCAGCACCCGGCCGCCAGCACTGCGGATGAACTCGGCCGTATCGCGCTCCAGCGCATGGCCGAAGGCGTAGTCGGCGGTGATGAAGAACCAGGTCTGGCCACCCGCCCGCACCATGGCGCCGCCGGTGCTCTTGGCCAGCATCCAGGTGTCGTAGGTCCAATGCAGGGTGTTGGGCGAGCAGGCGCTGCCGGTCAGGTCGGACGTCGCGGCGCCGGAATTGATGTAGACCTTGTTCTTCTCGCGCACGACGGTGTTGACCGCCAGCGCCACGGAAGAGGTCGGCACGTCCACCACCACATCGATGCCGTCCCGGTCGAGCCACTGCCGCACCACCGTGCTGCCGACATCAGGGCGGTTCTGGTGGTCGGCCTGCACCACCTCCACGTTGATGCCGCGCTGGGTGACGCCGCTCTCCTGAATCGCCAGCCGCACAGCCTGGGTCGAGCCGGGGCCGGACAGGTCACGGTAGGTGCCGGACTGGTCGTTCAGCACACCGATGCGGATGGTATTGGCCGCCTGGCCGCGGGCGCTGCGAAAGGGCAGGCCGGCCAGCGGCGCGGCGGCGGCGGCCGAAAGAAGGGTGCGGCGGTTTGTCATCGATATTCTCCGGAAAAGGTTCAGACGCCGAGATACTGGTGTAGCCGGCCCATGGCGCCGGCCAGTTCGTCGTTGGCGACATGGTCCACGACGACGCCGTGATCCATGACGTAATGCCGGTCCGCCACCGTCTGGGCGAAGCGGAAATTCTGCTCGACGAGCAGCACGGTGAAGCCGCGCTGCTTCAGCGCCCGCACCGTCACGCCGATCTGCTGCACAATCACCGGCGCCAGGCCTTCGGAGGGTTCGTCGAGCAGCAGCAGCTTGGCGCCGGTGCGCAGGATACGCCCGATGGCCAGCATCTGCTGCTCGCCGCCCGAGAGCTTGGTGCCGGGGCTGCGGGCGCGTTCCTTAAGGTTGGGGAACAGCGTGTAGATCTCAGGGACCGACATGCCGCCAGGCGCGATCTGCGGCGGCAGCATCAGATTCTCGGTAACGTCCAGCGAGGCGAAGATGCCCCGCTCCTCCGGGCAATAGGCGATGCCGGAGCGGGCGATGCGGTCAGAACGCGCTGCCACCAGCTCCTCGCCCTGAAAGCGGATGGAGCCGGCGCGACGCCCCGTCAGCCCCATGATGGCGCGCAGCGTACTGGTCTTGCCCGCCCCGTTGCGGCCCAGCAGCGTCACCACCTCGCCCTGCGCGATGTGGATGTCCACCCCATGCAGCACATGCGATTCGCCGTACCAGGCCTCAAGCCCCTTCACTTCAAGCATGTTCGGGCACACCCACGCTGGCCGGGTCGGTGCCCAGATACGCCGCGATCACCTCAGGGTTGGCCGAGACGCTGGCGTAGTCGCCCTCCGCCAGCACCTGGCCGCGGGCGAGAACCGTGATGGTGTCGCACAGCCCCTCCACCACTTTCAGGTTGTGTTCGACTAACAGCACCGTGCGGCCGACCGAGACGCGCTTCACCAAGGTGACGATGCGGTCGACGTCCTCGGCGGTCATGCCGGCGGTGGGCTCGTCCAGCAGCATCATCGCCGGTTCCATCGCCAGCGTGGTGGCGAGCTCCAGCGCGCGCTTGCGGCCGTAGGGGAGCTGGCCGGCCGAAAGCGGCGCGTATTCGGTGAGGCCGACATCGGCCAGCAATTCCATCGCCCGGTCGTTGAACCGGTCCAGCAGCGAAGCCGAGCGCCAGAAGTCGAAGCTGTTGCCGCGCGCCCGCTGCAATGCCACCCGTACATTCTCCAGCACAGTGAGGTGGGGGAAGACCGCAGAAATCTGGAAGCTGCGTACCAGACCCAGCCTGGCTACCTCCGCGGGCTTCAGCGCGGTGATGTCGCGCCCGTCATAGGTGATGGTGCCGCGGGTGACGGGCAGGAACTTGGTCAGCAGGTTGAAGCACGTCGTCTTGCCGGCGCCGTTCGGGCCGATCAGCGCGTGAATGGAGTTGCGGCGGACACGCAGATTTACATCGGAGACGGCGGCGAAACCGCGGAACTCCTTGGTCAACCCCTTCGTCTCCAGGATGGTGTCGTTCACCCGGATGCTACTCCCCGCGGCGCGGTGGTTCGTCCCCGCGCACTGCTTGGTGTATGGCGTCGCTGCCGGGGCCTGTCCAGCACACTTCAGGTAACCGGATGGTTCTACTGGGCCTCAATATTCGCAGCCCTGGCGATGGCGCCCCACTTCGCCCGTTCCGCCCTCATGAAGGCCAGTTGCGCGTCCAGGCTGACCGCATTCGGGGCGGCGCCCATCTCGCGCAGCCGGTTCGCGACATCGTCGCCCATCGCCACTTCGTTGAGCTGGGCGTTGAG
>CAXTJY010000019.1:0-7869 GCA_964244395.1 uncultured Rhodovarius sp. | reverse complement strand
GCGCTTGTAGGTGAAATGGTGGTGTACGACCGCGTTGAGGCGGGTCAGCAATTCCTGCGGCGTGGCCTTCGGCGCCATGTAGGCATACCAGGCGACATAATCCTGCGCCTCCAGGCCCAGTTCGATGGCCGTGGGAACGCCAGGAACGCGCGGGGAACGCTCCCGCGAGGTCACCGCCAGTGCCCGCAGCCGGCCCGAGCTGATATGACCGAACCCCGCGCCCACGCTGTCCACCATCAGCGGCACCTGCCCGGCAATGACATCGACCTGCGCCGGCGGCGTACCGCGATACGGCACGGCGGGCATGTCCAGCGCATGGCGCTGCTTGAAGGCCTCGACGATGAGATGGTTGATGGTGCCGGAGCTGGGCAGCGCATAGGGCACCTGCCCGGGCCGCGCCCGTACCCGTGCCACCACATCCGCCAGGCTTTCGATGCCCGATTGTGGGTTGGCCACCCACACCATGGGCGAGGTGACGGAAATCGCCACCGGCGCCAGATCATCGATCGGGTCCAGCGGCATGGTGCGGTAGATGCTGACGTTGATCGACAGCGACCCTACCGCGGCGAAGAGCAGCGTATGCCCATCCGGCACCGCGCGCTGCACCTCGGCCATGCCGATATTGCCGTTGGCGCCCGGGCGGTTGTCGATCACCACAGGCTGGCCCCAGAGCTCCGACAGCCGCGCCCCCATCATCCGGGCATAAAGGTCGAAGCCGCCGGTGACGGACGGCACGATGATGCGCACGGTGCGGGTCGGCCAGGCTGGCTGCGCCAGCGCGGGCGCGGCCAGCAGCGGGAGCGCCCGGCGCCGGATCACCGTGTTTCCTCGGGCGGGAAATTCAGCTCGACGCCAATGCCATCCGGGTCCGTGATGAAAAGCTGGGTCTGCCGGTCGCGCGGGATCACCCGCTCCTCGAAGGTCGCGCCGTGCTTCGTCAGCCGCTCCTTCATCTCGGCCAGGCCAGTGCAGGAGAAGGCGATGTGGTCGAACAGGCCGGTCGGCCCAGCCTCGCGCGGGCCGTATTTGGCATCTCGCGCGCCGCGGTCGCCCATGAGGTGCACCGTCGGCACGTTGCCGACATAGAGCCAGTAGCCGGGGAAGCCGAGCGGTGGCCGGTCGCCCTCCGGCAGCCCCAGCAGATCGACGTAGAAGTCACGCGTGGCCTGCAAGTCCTTGGCGCGGATGGTGTAGTGGTTCAGCGCGTTCAGCGGCATCGGTTTGGCTCCTTGGGTGAGATCGTCATGGCAGGGCCGTCTCCGCGACGTCGGGCGCGCCCCTTCCCGCAGGAGACGGCCGGGTCGAGCCCGGCCATGACGGGCGTTGCGACGCAGATGGGAGGTGCGGCCCATCAGGGGCGCTGCCCATCAAAGGAAACGGGGATTGGGCGCCAGGCCCATCAGATGCTGGCCCACCGTCTCGAAGTGGTTTTTCCGTGCCTGCACCTGCTGGGTCACCGCATGGATGTCCCGGAAGCGCCGCTCGAACGGACCGCCTTCGAAGATCGCCGTTGCACCCGCCTCGGCATAGGCAAAATCCGCCACCGCCTTGGCCTGGTGGATGGCGAAGGTGGCGGCGAGGCGGATGGCGACCTTTTCGTCCACACTGAGCGCAGGCCGCTCCTCCGCCTCGCCCAGCGCGGCTAGAAGCCCGGCGCGGGCGGCGCGCCACTGCCCCTCCGCCTGGGCCAGGCCGCTTTGCAGGATGGGGCTGTCCGCCAGGCGCCGCGCGGTGGCCGACGGAGTCTTCTCGCTGGCCAAAGCGACGAAGGCGTCCAGCATCCCGCGCGCGATCCCCAGCGCCACGCCGGCGAAGCCCGCGGCGTAAAAATGCGTGGTGGCAAAACGGTAAAGCGCGCCCTGGCCGTGCGGCTGACGCTCCTCATCACGGTCGCGCCGGATGCCGAACGCTTCCGGCACGAACAAGTCGGTGACCGTGCTCGTATCGCTGCCCGTGCCGCGCAGGCCCATCACGTTCCACTGCCCGTCCAAGGTCACAGCATGGCGCGGGAACAACATGGTCCGGTCTATCGGTTCGCCGGTGGCATCCAGCCGCCAGGACCCATCCGCCTCCTGCACCTTGCAATGACCGCCGAACCAGGTGGCGTGCCGGCCGCCGCTGTTGAACGGCCAGGCGCCGTTCACGAGATAGCCGCCCGGCACCACCCGCGCCGTCTGGCCCGGCATGATGGCGCCCCAGGCAAGCGCCGCGTTGGGATCGCCCCAGACGGCGCGCGCCGCCTCGATGGGCGTGTAGGCGGCGGCGACCGAACAGCCGCTGGCCTGGCCCACGCACCACGCGGTCGAGGCGTCGGCGGCGGCCAGCACCTCCATCATCCGCACATAGGTCCGCGGGCTGGCCTCGTCGCCGCCGAGCGCGCGAGGCAGCAAGGCGCGGAACAGCCGGTTCTCGTGCAGTGCCGACAGCAGCTCGCGCGGCAGGCCGCGCTCCGCCTCGATGCACGGCGCGGCAGCGGCGATCATGGGCGCCACCCGGCGAGCGCGGGCAACGGGGTCGTCAGGAAACAGCTCGACGGCTGCGCTCATTGGAGTTCTCCCTGGAAGGGAGCGTCCGGCGGCGCGGTCGCGGCTGTCAAGTCATGACCGGCGTAGCATGGGCCATGACCGCTCAGCCCATCAACAGAGTCTCCGGCGTCACCGGGCAGTTCAAATGCGGCCGGCCCGCCGCGTCGCGCAGCGCGTTCCACACCGCCGCGGCCAGCAGCAACGGTGGCTCACCCACTGCTTTTGAACGAAAGATGCTGTCGGCCCGGTTCGGCGCGCTTTCCAACAGCCGCGCCTGGAAGATCGGCGGCACGTCGCGCGACCCCGGGATCTTGTAGGTGCTGGGGCCCACCGTGCGCAGCCGGCCCTCGCCGTCCCACCACAGTTCCTCGCTGGTGAGCCAACCCATACCCTGCACGAAGGCACCCTCGATCTGGCCGCGGTCGATGCTCGGGTTCAGGCTGCGGCCGCAATCCTGCACGAGGTGCGCGCGCAGCACGCGATGCTCGCCGGTGAGGGTGTCGATCACCACCTCGGCCACCGCGGCGCCGTAGCTGTAGTAGAAGAACGGCTTCCCTTTCACTGTCGCCATGTCCCATTCCAGCCCCGGCACAGCGTAGAAGCCGGTGGAGGAGAGGCTGACCTTCGCCTTCCACGACATCTTGGCGAGTTCCGCGAAGGTCAGCCGCTGGTTGTCGCTGTGGCCGATGACGTCGCCATCCTCGAAGCGCACATCCCCGGCGGCGCATTCGAAATACTGCGCCGCGACCTCGGCCATCCGGCCACGAATGGTCGCAGCCGCGTTATGCGCCGCCCAGCCGTTCAGGTCGCTCCCGGTGGAGGCCGCAGTGGCCGATGTATTGGGCACCTCCGCGGTCGAGGTCGCTGTGATGCCTATGCTGCCGATCGGCACCGAGAAAACTTGCGCCACCACCTGGGCGATCTTGATGAACAGCCCCTGCCCCATCTCGGTGCCGCCGTGGTTCAGCCGGATGGACCCGTCCGTATAAACATGCACCAGCGCGCCGGCCTGGTTCAGATGCGGAATGCCGAAGGAAATGCCGAAGGCGGCGACGAAGCAGCCCAGCCCGCGCCGCAGCGTCGGGTGGCTGGCATTGAAGGCGGCAATCTCCGCCCGCCGCTCGCTCCAGCCGGCATCGGCCCGCGCCTCGGCATGGACGCGGCGGATCAGCGCGCCGTCCAGCGGCTGATCGTAGGGCGTGTGCGACGGATTGTCCCCGCCGGCGAAATTGAGCGCCCGCACCGCCTCGACGTCCAGCCCAAGCGCCGCCGCCACGCGCCCCAGCACGTCATCCATCAGCATCGCCCCCTGCGGGCCGCCAAACCCGCGAAAGGCGGTGTTGCTGACATGGTTGGTCTTCACCGCACCGCAGACCACCCGCAGATCCGCCACGTGGTAGGCGTTGAGCGAATGCGTCAGAGCCCGCATCACCACCCCGCCCGACATGTCCACGCTGTGCCCGCCATCGGCGGTGAGCCGGGCCTCCAGCGCCAGGATGCGGCCCGTCGCGTCGAACCCCACCTCCCATTGGTACAGGAAGGGGTGCCGCTTGCCGGTCGCCGCCATGTCCAGCTTGCGCGGCAGCCGCAGCTTGACCGGCCGCCCCGTCCGACGCGCGGCCACGGCGGCGGCGGCGGCGACCCAGCTGGCATTGCTCTCCTTGCCCCCGAAGGCGCCGCCCATGCGGCGGCATTGCACCTGCACGCGCTGATACGGCTCGCCCAGCACCCGGGCGACGATGTGCTGACCCTCGGTCGGGTGCTGGGTGCTGGAATGCACCAGCATGTCGCCATCCTCGCCTGGGATGGCGAGCGCGATCTGCCCCTCCAGGTAGAAATGCTCCTGCCCGCCCAGCCGCATCTCGCAGGCGAGGCGATGCGGCGCGGCGGCCAGCGCGGCGGCGACATCGCCCTGCAGCATGGTGAAGGGGCCGACCAGCCAGTGGGGGTCGGCCAGCGCCTGCTCGATGGACAGGATGGGTGGCAGCGGCGTGATGTCGGCGGTGATGGCGGCCGCGGCGGCCAGCGCCTGATCGCGCGTCACTGCCACCACGATGGCCAGCGGCTGCGCGGCGAATTCGACCACCCCATCCGCCAGCATCGCCTCGCCCGTGGCGATCGGGCCGATGTCGTTCTCGCCGGGAATGTCCTGTGGGCGGATGACCGCGACCACACCCGGCATGGCGGCGGCGGCGGCAGTGTGCAAAGCCTCTATGCGGCCGTGCGCAACGGGCGACGCCGCCAGCGCCGCATGCAGCAGGCCGCCGGGTTCGGCCATGTCATCAAGGAAGCGCGCCTGGCCGGTGGCGTGGCGCAGCGCGCTGTCGTGCCTGAGGGAGGCGCCGGCGGTGTGCTTCATGCCGCCACCCCGCGCGCGCGGACGGGGGCTTTGTGCTTCAAGCCGGCTAGGCGCCGGACTGGGGCATACACTCTGCGTGCCCCTCGCCGAGCACACTCTTCGGGCTGCGTCCCGCCGGCACCGTGACAGCCGTGGCGGGCAGCGCCGGATGCGCCTGGCATGGCCCGCGCCTTGGGCCACTTCATGCCGGGACGGCAAAGGGCAGCGCCGGATGCACCAGGCGCGGCCCGCGCCGCAGCATGGTCCTCACGCGCGCTCATGTCGCCACCGCAAAAGCATCGGCCGGCAGTTCTGGATGCGCCTGGCGCAGCCACAGGCGTCGGAGCAGCCCCTGCGCGGCGCGCATCCGCCACTCGGCACTGCCGCGCCAATCGCTCTGCGGCCGGAAGTCCAGGGCCAGCGCATCGGCGGCGGCCTCGAAAGCCTCGCGTCCATGATGGGTCAACGCGGCCTCCGCGGCCGGTGCGCGCGCGGCCATCGGCCCCATGCCGCCCAATGCGATGCGGGGCCGCTTGCCCAGGCAGGCGACCAGGGACACGGCTGAGATATCCTGGTCATGCCGGCGCGACACCTTCTCCGCGAAGAGCGGCCCGTCCGGCGCCGGCAGCTCGATCGCCATGATGATCTCGTCCGCCGCCAGGGCGTGGCGGCGATAGCCCAGCAGGAACTCGCCGATCTTCAGCCGGCGTGCAGAGGTCACCAGCATCGCGTCCAGCGCCAGCAGCACCGGCAGCGCGTCGCCGATGGGCGATGCGGTGCCGAGGTTGCCGCCCACCGTGCCCATGGCGCGGATCTGCCGCGAACCCAGCCGGGCGAAGTAGCGGCGGAGAGGGGCGAAGCGCCGGGTCAGCAGCGGCATCAGCCCGGCATAAGGTTCCGCGGCGCCGATGCGCAGCCCTCCAGTGGTCGCCACCGCGCCGCGCAGCTCGGCCACGTTCGACAGCGAAATGACCACGGCGGGATGCTCGCGGTGTTCGGAGAAGCGCAGCCCCAGATCGGTGCCGCCGGCCAGCAGCCAGGCGTCGGGGTGGGCGCGGCGCAGCGCCACGACCTCGGCCACGCGGGTTGGGGCGTGGAAGCCACCAAAGGCTGCCGGGGCCGGCGCGAAAGGCGGCGCGCCTTCGCCGTCGTCGGTCATGCGATCCATCGCCACGAGGATCGGCCGATAGCCCGTGCACCGGCAGAGATTTCCGGCCAGCGCCTCATGCACGTCGCCACCTTCGCGGGTATGCGCCCAGGCGGCCATGACGATGCCGGGGGTGCAGAAGCCGCACTGCGTACCGTCGCTTTCCGCCAGGATGGCCGGCAACGGGTGACCAGTCAGGCCTTCCACGGTACGAATGGCGCGGCCATGCATCTGGCCCAGCACCGCCAGGCAGGCGTTGATCGGCGCGCGCGCCACACCATCCTCCAGCACCACGGTGCAGGCGCCGCAATCACCCTCCGCGCAGCCTTCCTTGGTACCGGAGAGGCCGGAGGCCCGCAGCCAGTCCAGCAGTGTCGTGGTGGGACGCGCCGTGGTGCTGACGGGCGCGCCGTTCAGGGTGAAGGCGATCATGCCGCGATGTTGCGGCGCAGCACCGGCTCAGCGCAAGCCGTCGCGACCTTCGATCTCGGCCGCGCTCAGCCCGCCCACCCGTGGCAACGGCCGCCCGCCGGACGCGAGCGCCAGGCACAGCACGATCTCATCAGCCATTGGCGCGTCGGTGATGCGCGCCTCGATGGCGTCGAAATGGCTGCGCACGAAGGCGGCGTCCTTGTGGCCCAGCGGGATGTCGATGGTGGAGCCCATGCCGGCGCGCTTCTTGGCCGAGGGGATCAGCGCCGCCCCGCCGCCGATCGCGGCGCGGACCGGGGCCCCCAGCTTGGGATGCAGCAGGGCGGCGGCGTGCTCCAGCTCGCCAGCCTCGCCCACGATGGCGGCCTTGCCGTAGCCCTCGGCCGGGCCGCCCAGCGCCGCCAGCGCCTTCTGGGTCAGCATGGCGCCCAGCGCCTCCCCGGCGGTGATGAGCCGGGTCAGATCGGATTGGTAAAGCCCCGCGAAGGGGTTCTTCAGCACCGCCACCGCCACCGCGCGGCGGATCGGCGGCGAGATGTCGCGGTCCATCTCGGTAAGGGTCTCCTCGACCCAGGTGACGAGCTTGCGGATTTTCATGGCCACCTCCGATGGTTGGAACGCCGCGGGCGCGGAACGTCGAGTCGGTGAGTCATGATGCCCATTCCGGAATGCGGCCCGCCGGCGGCGTGTTGCGGCTGCGGGCGCTGATGCGGGGGACGCCGTCGATGACGACGCCGCCGATGCCGGGCAGGTCGCCCAGGGTCAGACTTTCGGCGGCGTCGCGCCCCGCCCCGCCGATGGGTGCGTCCATGAACACCAGGTCGGCCGGGCGGCCGGCGGCGATGATGCCTTGTTCCAGTCCGCGCCAGCGGCCGATGTTGCCGGTGGCGACGGCCAGGCCGGGCTCAAGCCCGCCCACGCTGGCCAGGAAGGAGATGGTGCGCAGCACGCCCAGCGGCTGCACGCCGGAGCCCGCAGGACTGTCGGTGCCAACCACCAGCCGCGCCAGCGCGCCCATCTCGCGCAGCGTGTTCAGCGCGTGCAGCGCGGTACGCGGGTTACCGTTGTGGACGATCTCGATGGCGCGCCGGGTGCCTGCCATCACCTTGGTCAGTTCGTCTGTGGAAAGGCTGGTCGGGCCGCCATTGATGTGGGCGACGATGTCGGCATCCGCCGCGCACACCGCCTCATGCCCCATGCGGTTGGAGCCGGCGATGGAGGGGCCGCCGCAATGGATCATGCTGTTCAGCCCGGCGGCGCGGGCCCACTGCGCGTGCTGCGCTGCCTCTTCCGGGTCGCGCACCGTGCCCAGCCCGATCTCGCCCAGCCAGCGGATGCCGGCGGCGGCCATCTCGGCGTAATCGGCGGCGGTGAGCGCCTTTTCGGGCACCGGCGCGCCGGCCAGCACCTTGGCGCCCAGCGGGCGG
>CAXTJY010000018.1:12385-16115 GCA_964244395.1 uncultured Rhodovarius sp. | reverse complement strand
CCTCGGTCTCCACCCGCCAGACGTTCCGCCCGCCGTCCCATTCCGCGGCGGTGACGCGGGTGTTCAGGCGGATGTCGCGGCGCAGGTCGAACCGGTCCGCCACATGGTTCAGATAGCGCATGATCTCCGGCTGTTCCGGGTATCGCTCGGACCATTCCCATTCCTGCAACAGCTCAGGCGAGAAGCTGTAGCAGTAGGAATGACTTTCGCTGTCGCAGCGGGCGCCGGGGTAGCGGTTCCAATACCAGGTGCCGCCAACCCCGCCGCCGGCCTCCAACAAGACGGCGGACAGGCCGAGCCGCTCGCGCAGGCAGAGCAGCTGGTACATGCCCGCGAAGCCCGCGCCGACGATCACGGCATCGAGGACGGGCGGATGCATGGCGGTGTCGGGCATCGTGCGGAACTCCCCTATCTGACGCGAATTGAGCGGGAGAACGGCCGGCGCGGCAAGGGGGAGGCGGCAGGCCGGCGGAGCGCCAAGCGCGGGAGGCAAAAAAAATGGCGGGTCCCGAAGGGCCCGCCAAGTTTAGGGAGGAAACGTCCAAGAAAGGCAAACGAGAGAGCGAACTCTCTCGCTGCTGAAGAGACAGATAGGGGAGGGATCGTTCGTATGCAAGTGATATTTCGCATTGCAGCATAAAACTTTCGATCCCGACAGGCGGCATGCTGGCACGGGCCTTGCGCTAGCCAGGCCATGCGCATCAGCACCTGTTTCGCCCTGCTTCTCCTCGCGGCGCCGGCCTGGGCGAATCCCACCCAGCTGTGCCGAGCCGCCATCGCTCAGGCGGAACGGGAGATCGGCATCCCCACCGGGCTGATGCAGGCGATAGGCCGCGTCGAGTCGGGGCGACGCAATCCGGAGACCGGCACCTTCGGCCCCTGGCCCTGGGTCATCAACGCGGAAGGTCAGGGAAGATTTTTCCCGGACGCCCCGGCAGCGATTGCCGCCGTGCGGGAATTGCAGGGCAGGGGGGTGCGCATCATCGACACCGGCTGCATGCAGATCAACCTGCATCACCACCCAAATGCCTTCGCCAATCTGGAGGAAGCGTTCGATCCGGTTGCCAATGCGCGGTACGCGGCCAGCTTTCTGGCGCGGCTGAACGAGACGCGACGGGACTGGGCGGTAACCGCCGGGCACTACCACAGCCAAACGCCGGAGCGGGCGGAGCCCTACCGCGCCAGGGTGCTGGCGGCCTGGCCGGAGGAGGCAACGCGGTTGCAGCGAGAACCGCCAGGGCCGGTTCTGGCGATGCTGCGTTCGGCGCCAGTGACCGCGGCCGCGGCGCCGGTCGCCAGCCTGTCGAATG
The DNA here is from genome assembly GCA_964244395.1 of uncultured Rhodovarius sp. Lineage (GTDB taxonomy): Bacteria > Pseudomonadota > Alphaproteobacteria > Acetobacterales > Acetobacteraceae > Rhodovarius. The sequence goes on along the minus strand of CAXTJY010000018.1, from coordinate 14,805 downwards.
GCGGCGAACAGGCGCGGGTGATTCCCTTGGCCGGCGGACAGGGGCGTGGGCTGGACGCCTATCGATCGCAACCGGTATCGATCTCGGGTCGCAGCATGGTGCTGCTGCCGCAGCGGTTGCTGACACGGTGAGGGGACTTGGTGACGGCGCGATAGCGCGCGGCCAACCCTTACACGGTTAGAAGTTTCTGGACGGCTTCGTCGTCCAGCTCCTGCGCCGGGCCTTCCAGTGCGACCTCGCCGCGGACCATCACGGCGATGCGGTCGGCCAGGCTGCGGGCGAAGTCCCAATACTGCTCGACTAAGACCAGGGCCATGCCGCGATCCTTGGCGAGGTGGCGGATGACGCGGGCAATGTCCTTAATCACGTTGGGCTGGATGCCCTCGGTGGGTTCATCCAGAATCAGCAGGCGGGGCCGCGCGGTGAGTGCACGGGCGATGGCGAGCTGCTGCTGCTGGCCGCCCGAGAGATCGCCCCCGCGCCGGCGCAAAAAATCCTTGAGGATGGGGAAGAGGTCGAAGATGTCGTCCGGCACGCCTGAGCCGCGGGGGGCGGCGGCCAGGGCGGTTTCGATGTTCTCTCGCACCGTGAGGAAGGGGAAGATTTCGCGGCCCTGGGGGACGTAGCCGATGCCGGCGCGGGCGCGGTCGGCGGCGCCCATTGTGGTGATATCGCGGCCTTCCCAGGTGATGGAGCCGGAGCGGACGCGTTCCAGGCCCACGATGCTGCGCATCAGGCTGGATTTGCCGACGCCGTTACGGCCCAGCACGCAGGTGATGCTGCCGGGCTCGGCCCCGATCGACACGCCGCGCAGGCAGATGCTGGCGCCATAGTAGAGATTGATGTCGCGGACGGCGAGGCTCATCTGCCGAGATACACTTCGATGACGCGCTGGTCGTTCTGCACGTGGTCGATGCTGCCTTCCGACAGCATGGTACCCTCATGCAGCACGGTGACCTTGCGGCCCAACGCGCGCACGAATTCCAGATCGTGCTCGACGACGACGACGGAGCGGGTGCCGGCGATGCGCTTGAGCAGGGCGGCGGTGTGCTCGGTCTCCTGATCGGTCATTCCGGCGACGGGTTCGTCCACCAGCAGCAATTCCGGCTCCTGCATCAGCAGCATGCCGATCTCCAGCCACTGCCGCTGGCCGTGGCTGAGGAGGCCGGCCAGGTCCTGGGCGCGGTCGGACAGGCCGATCTCTTCAAGGATGGTCTCGATGCGGCGGCGTTGGTCGCCGCCCAGGCGCCAACGCCAGCAGGCCAGGGGGCCGCGGGGGGATTTCAGCGCCAGTTCCAGATTCTCGAAGGCGGTCAGCTTGTCGAACATTGTCGGCTTCTGAAATTTGCGGCCGATGCCCATCATGGCGATGCGCGGTTCGTCGAGCCGCGTCAGGTCATGATCGCCGAACTTCACCACCCCGGTGGTCGGGCGGGTCTTGCCGGTGATGACGTCCATCATCGTCGTCTTGCCGGCGCCGTTGGGACCGATGATGGCGCGCAGTTCGCCGGGTTCGATGATGAGGGAGAGGTTGTTGAGCGCCCGGAAGCCGTCGAACATGACGGTGACACCGTCGAGATAGAGCGAGTTCATTTGCGCCGGCCTTCCAGCAGGCCAATGAGGCCGCGCGGCAGGAGCAGCGTGACGGCGACGAAGATGGCGCCGAGGACGAACAGCCAGAGGTCGGGCGCGACGGAGGTCAGCCAGGTCTTCAGCGCATTGACCGAGAAGGCGCCGAGCACCGCGCCCAGCAAGGTGCCGCGGCCGCCGAAGGCGACCCAGACCACGGCCTCGATCGAGTTGCCGGGGGAGAATTCGCCCGGGTTGATGATGCCGACCTGCGGCACGTAGAGGGCGCCCGCCAGCCCGGCCAGCATGGCCGAGAGTACGAAAACGAATAGCTTGTGCTGCAAGGTGTCGTAGCCGAGGAAGCGGGCGCGACTTTCGGCGTCCCGCACCGCCACCAGCACGCGGCCGAGCTTGGAGGTGACGATGTTGGCGCACAGCGCCAGCGCGGCGCAGAGGGCGATCAGCGAGGCGTAGAACAGGCCGGTGCGGGCGGTGCGGGTGTTGAGCGCGTAGCCCAGCAGCTCCTTGAAGTCGGTGAAGCCGTTATTGCCGCCGAAGCCCATGTCGTTGCGGAAGAAGGCGAGCATGAGGGCGTAGGTCAGCGCCTGGGTGAGGATGGAGAGGTAGACGCCGGTGATGCGCGACCTGAACGCCAGGTAGCCGACGACGAAGGCGAGCAGGCCGGGGACCACCAGGGCCATGGCCATGGCGAAGGGGAAGGACTGGAAACCCCACCAGAACCACGGCAATTCGGTGTAGCCCAGGAAGACCATGAAGTCGGGCAGGATGGGGTGGCCGTAAACGCCGCGCGGGCCGATCAGCCGCATCAGATGCATGCCGATGGCGTAGCC
>CAXTJY010000018.1:11998-12375 GCA_964244395.1 uncultured Rhodovarius sp. | reverse complement strand
CGAGAGGATGCCGGCATAGCCCCAGGCGAGATCGATGCTGAGCGCCAGGATGGCGTAACAGAGCCACTTGCCGAAGATGGAGATGAGGAAGTCGGAGACGTGGAACGGGCTGTCGGTGGGCAGGGCGTTGAGCAGCGGCATGGCGGCGAGGGCGGCGATGCAGGCGAGGAGGATGGCGCGCCTCATGCGGGCACGCTCTCTTGGCCGTCATGGCCGAGCCCCGCCAGCCCGTCATGGCCGGGCTCTGACCCGGCCATCTTCACAGGCAGCTCCCGTCCTTTCAGAGATGGCCGGGTCAAGCCCGGCCATGACGTAGGAGCACCTTTGGGAAAGCGCTGGCTCGACCCCTGCCATGACCGTCGGGGGGCCGCCTTCGC
>CAXTJY010000018.1:4525-11988 GCA_964244395.1 uncultured Rhodovarius sp. | reverse complement strand
CGCGGTCAACCGTCTCACTCGGCGGCCCGCCCCTTCAGGGCGAACAGCCCCTTGGGCCGCCGCTGGATGAAGATCATGATGCCCACCAGCACCGCCACCTTGGCCAGCACGGCCCCGGCATAGGGCTCCAGCAGCTTGTTGGTCAGCCCCAGCGTCATCGCGCCGACCAGCGTGCCGAGCAGCGAGCCCACGCCGCCGAACACCACCACCATGAAGCTGTCGATGATGTAGCCGGTGCCGAGGTTGGGGGAGACGTTGTCGATTTGGCTCAGCGCCACGCCCGCGATGCCGGCGATGCCGGATCCTACCGCAAAGGTGGCGGCATCCACCCGGCCGGTGCGGATGCCCATGGTGGCCGCGATGCGGCGGTTCTGCACCACGGCGCGCATCTGCAGGCCGAAGCGGGTGTAGCGGATGGCCAGCATCACGCCTGCCAGCACGGCCAGGGCGAAGAAGATGATCCACAGCCGGTTCTGCGTAACCGCGATGCCGCCCGGCAACAGCAGTGAGCCTTGCATCCAGGCCGGCGAGATCACCTCGCGGTTCTGAGCGCCGAAGATCAACCGCACCGTCTGCTGGATCATCATGCCGATGCCGAAGGTCAGCATCAGCGCGGTGACCAGGAAGGCGGCAGGCACCGCGAGGGGCAGCGACCAGCCGGCCCATGGCCCGGCGCGCAGCGCCTCCTGCACCATGAAGGTGGTGTAGGCGCCCAGCATCACCATTTCGCCATGCGCCATGTTGATCACGCCCATGACGCCGAAGGTGATGGCCAGGCCCAGCGCGGCGAGCAGCAGGACGGAGCCCAGGGAAAGGCCCTGAAACAGCGTCTCCGCCGCTCGGCGGTAGGCCAGCTTGCGGTCGATCGTGGCGATGGCGGCGTCGATCTCGGTAGCCAGGTCTGCACGGCTGGCCCGGACTTCCAGCAACAAATTTCGGGCGTCGGCGGTGGCGGCGGTGCCCAGCGCGGCCACGCCGGCGCGCTGCGCGGCCGGGTCGGACGACAGCAGCCGGGAGGCGCCAAGCGCCAGCTCCAACCGGTCGCGGATGGCCGGCACCGTCTCCCGGCCCAGCGCGGTTTCCAGCAGGGGCACATTGTCGGCCGAGCGGGTGCGGAAGACGGCTTCGGCGGCAGCGGCGCGCTCAGCCGGGTCGGGCGAGACGATGGCCAGGCGGCCGATGGCGCCGCGCAGTGCCACGCGCACGCGGTTGTTGATGCGGATAATCTCCAGGATGCCCGGCACCGGCTGGCCGGTCAGCGGGTCCCGCCCGTCGATGGCAAGCTGGCCTTGCAGGTTGCGCATCAGCCGACCGTCGTTCAGCGCGCGCAGCACCGGCAGCGCGCGCGGGTCGGCCAGGGCGCCTAGTTCCTCGACCGCGGGGGCCTGGGCGGCGAAGCTGACGCCGAGCTGCGGCAGCAAGGTCTCGACCGTGCCTGGCGTGGCCGCGCCAGGCTGGGCTTGCGCTGATGTAGCGGACTGCGTCGGCGCCTGCGCTGGGGCGACAAGCTGCAACTGCGCTTGCCCGATAGGCTGCGTCTCTGTTGAGGCAGTGGACTGCGCCTGTGCCATGGCGAAATTCGCCACGGCACAGATCAGCAGCAGACTCCGCCAGATCAACGCCGGCGGTTCGCGTTCTCGGGAATGAACGGGCTCCAGTTCTCCGCCACGATCGGCGCCGGCGTGCGCCACACAATGTTGAATTGCCCGTCGGCCTGGATTTCGCCGATCATTACCGGCTTAGACAGGTGATGGTTGCGATGCATCTCCAGCTCGAAGCCGCAGGGCGCGGCGACCTTCTGGCCGTACATCGCCTCGCGGACCGGGTCGACAGCGGTCGACCGTGCCTGCGTCACCGCCTGCGCCCACATCTTGAAGCCGACCAGGGTCGCCTCCATCGGATCATTGGTGACCCGGCGCGGGTTGCCGATGAAGCGGTGCCAGCCCGAAACGAACTCGGTATTCGCCGGCGCCTGCACGCTCATGAAGTAGTTCCACGCCGCCAGGTGGCCGACCAGCGGGCGGGTGTCGATGCCGGCCAGCTCTTCCTCACCGACCGAGAAGGCGACCGAGGGAATGTCTTCCGCCTTGATGCCCTGGTTGCCCAGCTCGCGATAAAACGGGACGTTGGCATCGCCGTTGATGGTGCTGACGATGGCGGTCTTCACGCCCTGGGCGGCAAAGGTCTTCACCCGGGCGACGATGCCCTGCCAGTCGCTGTGACCGAAGGGGGTGTATTCCTCCATGATGTTGGCATCGTTGATGCCCTTGGAGTTCAGGAAGCCGCGCAGGATACGGTTGGTGGTGCGCGGATAGACGTAGTCGGTGCCGAGCAGGGCGATGCGCCGGGCGCCGCCGCCATCGGCCGACATCAGATATTCGCAGGCCGGGATCGCCTGCTGGTTCGGTGCGGCACCGGTGTAGAAGACGTTTCGCGACTGCTCCTCGCCCTCATACTGGACCGGGTAGAACAGCAAACCGTTCAGCTCCTCGAACACCGGCAGGACCGACTTGCGCGAAACGCTCGTCCAGCAGCCGAATGTCACGTCCACGCGGGCCACGGCCAGCAGCTCGCGCGCCTTCTCGGCGAAGAGCGGCCAGTTCGACGCGGGGTCGACCACCACGGCTTCGAGGCGGCGGCCCAAAATGCCGCCGGCGCTGTTCTGCTGTTCCACCATCATCAGCACGGTGTCGCGCAGCGCGGTCTCGGAGATCGCCATGGTGCCAGTCAGGCTGTGCAGCACGCCGACCTTGATGTTGGTGCCCTGCGCGGAGGCGGAATGGACCGCGGGCAACGCCAGCGCGGTGCCGGCCGCCAGCGCGGCGCGACGGCTCATGATGGGGGTATTCATGGAGGATCCTTCGTGACTGCCCGCTTGCCGCCCTTGGCAAGCCCCTGCGGCTGCATGCTAGCGCGCTGGTTGCAGGCTGGAGGCGGTGGCCGCGCGGCTTTCTCGAAAGCTCGGTTCGGAGATGCGCGCGAAATGGTCACTGAATGCAGTGCGCGCCCATTCAGCGCGCATTCACCAGCAAGATACCCACGCTGACCAGCACCAGCGCGGCCAAGAAGAGCGGCCCCAGCGTATCGGCCAGCAGCGCCCAGCCGCAGGCCGCGCCAAACAGCGGCGTGAGGAAGCTGAAGGCCGACAGGCGCGAGGCCGCGTATCGCTTCACAAGCCAAAACCAGGCGATGTAGCTGATGAAGGCCACGACCACCGTCTGATACGCCATCGAAGCCCAGATCAGTGGTGTCGGTGCGAAGATGCCGGGCTCGGCCAACAGGAAGGACAGGGCCAGCATGACCGGCACGCTGACCACCAGCTGGTACAGCATGGCGTATTCGGCGGGTGCGTGGCGCAGCCGGGTGGCCTTGATCAGCACCGTGGTGCAGGCCCAGCCGGCGGCGCCCAGCAGGCACAGCAGGTCGCCGGCCAGCGAGCCCGCCGCGCGCAAGCCGTCGAGCAGCCCCAGCGCCAGCCCGGCGAAGGCGATGGCCAGGCCGAGCAGCGCGCGCGGCGTGATGCGGTCGCCCGGCACAAAGAGATGCGCGCCGACGGCGACAAAAAACGGCGCGGCATAGAGGAACAGCACGGCGCGTGAGGCGCTGGTCATGCTGGCGCCGACGAAGATGGCGCCGAATTCCAACCCGAAGACCAATCCGGCCGCCACGCCCGGCCACAGCGTGGCGCCCAGCAGCCCGCCCAGCGGCACGCCGCGCGCCACGCACCACACCAGGCCCAGCATCGCCGCGCCGGCCGACCGCATGGCGCCCTGCAGCGCGGGCGAGATGCCGGCGGTGCCGATCTTCATCGCCACCATGTTCAGCCCCCAGGCCATGCAGAGCAGAACCATGGTGGCCACGGCGGTGGGGGGCAGGGCGCGGGAGCTGGTCACGGCTTGAGGCTGGCAGCTTGGCCGCGCGCCGCAAGCCGGCCATCAGGTGTCCGCCGCCACCTGGCCGATATGCGGTTGAGCATCGCAGGTTCGGCGTTCATTTCAGGAGAGCCAGCTACAGCTGGCGTCGCAGCCAGTGGACGCGTCTCGGAGGCGGGCCGGGCATCACATCCCGACGCATCAGCTTGCGCGACACAGCGGCCCGCCTCTACCGTGCCGCCACATTCCGCCAGGAGCCCCCATGACCTTCGCCCGCCGCGCCGTCTTCGCCACGCCCGCGGTCCTGGCCGCCACGCCCGCGGTGTCGCAGCGCGCGCAGGACACGCTGCGCATCGTGTTCCGCGACGGCGTGCCGAACATCGATCCCTATTACAACAGCCTGCGCACGGGCCTGGTGCTGGCGCATCACTTCGCCGATGGGTTGATCCATCGCGACCCGCGCGACTTCTCGATGAAGCCGCTGCTGGCGACGGAATGGAACTGGGTGAACGCCACCACGCTGGATTTCACCCTGCGGGCCGGTGTGACCTTCCACAATGGCGACCCGTTCACTGCCGATGACGTGGTGTACACGCTGAATTTCGTGAGCACGCCGGAAGCGCGGACGGCCACCCCGTCGAACCATTCCTGGATCGAACGGGCGGAGAAGACCGGCGAGCTTTCGGTGCGAGTGCATTTGAAGCGGCCGACGCCGGCGGCGCTGGAATATTTCGCCTTCGTCACGCCAATCTATCCCAAGGCGTATCGTGAGCGGGTCGGGGCCGAGGCGTATTCGCGGGCGCCGGTGGCGGCGGGCCCGTACCGCGTCTCGGCGCAGAACCCGGGCGCGATGGTCGAGTTCGAGCGCTTCGAGAATTACTACGCCGGCAGCCCCAAGGGCCGTCCGGCCATCCGCAAGCTTCTGGTACGCTTCGTGCCGGACGCCGCCACCGAACTGACCGAGCTGCTGAGCGGCCGCGCCGACTGGATCTGGGCCATCAACCCGGACCAGATGGCCAATCTCGGCCGCGTGACCACGCTGGAGACGGCGCGGCAGGAGAGCATGCGCATCGGCTATCTCAGCATCGACGCGGCGGGGCGGACCGGTGCCGGCAACCCGCTGACCGATGTGCGGGTGCGCCGCGCCATCTGGCACGCCATCGACCGGCAGACCATCGCCAACTCCCTGGTGCAGGGCGGCAGCCGGGTGCCGGCGGCGCCCTGCTACCCGACGCAGTTCGGCTGCGATTCCGAGGCCGCGACGCTGTACAATTACGACCCGGCCCGCGCCCGCGCGCTGCTCACCGAAGCCGGCTTCCCGAACGGCTTCGAGACCGAGATGGTCAGCTACGTCCTGCCGCAATGGGGGGCTTCGGTGCAGGCCTATCTGCAGGCCGTGGGCATCCGCGCCCGGCTGAGCCAGATGCAGGTCGCCGCTGCCGTGGCCCGTGCCTGGGAGGGGCGCAACCCGCTCTATCTCGGCAGCTGGGGCAGCTATTCGATCAATGACGTCTCGGCGATCTTCCCGGTGATGATCGGCACCGGCGGCGGCGACGACTACACCCGCGATCCGGAGATCGACCGGCTGCTGGTGGCGGGTGGGTCCACCGTCGATGCCGGCGAGCGACGGACGGCGTATTCGGCGGCGATCCGGCGCGCGACGGAGCAGGCCTATTGGCTGCCGATGCATACCTACGTCACGACCTATGGCTTCACCCGTCAGCTCAACTTCCAGACCTGGGCGGACGAGATGCCGCGCTTCTTCCTGTCGAGCTGGAAATGAGCCTGAAGGCGGCGGTCATACCGGTCACCCCGTTCGAGCAGAATTGTGCCCTGCTATGGGATGAGGAGACCATGGAGGGGGTGGTGGTGGACCCCGGCGGCGACGTGCCGCGTATCCAGGAAGTCATTTCCCAGCAGGGGGTGACGGTAAGGCGCATCCTGATCACGCATGGCCATATGGACCATGCCGGCGGGGCCGATGAACTGCGTGCCGCGCTGGGTGTGCCGGTCGAAGGCCCGCACACCGCGGACAAGATGCTGCTGGACAACCTTGCCAAGCAGGCCGGCGCCTACGGTCTGCCGCCGGCGCGCGACCTGGTGCCGGACCGCTGGCTGGCGGAGGGCGACACGGTGCGGATCGGTGCCGACGACTTCGACGTGCTGCATTGCCCGGGCCACACGCCGGGCCATGTCGTCTTCGTCAACACAGGTCTGCGCCTGGCCGTCGTGGGCGACGTGCTGTTCCGCGGCAGCATCGGCCGCACCGACTTCCCCTACGGCGACCATGCCGCACTGCTCGACAGCATCCGCAGCAAACTCCTGCCCCTGGGCGACGACATTCAGTTCCTCTGCGGCCACGGGCCTGGCAGCGATTTCGGGACGGAGCGTCTTTCCAATCCCTTTTTGAAAGGCGACTGAGCACGTCGCCGTGCGTGCTCGGCGCCGCTTCCACCCACGATGAATTGCGGCGCCGTCCGGATTGGGCGCCTGGCCTACGACATTATCGAGCGCAAACGCGCCCAGCAGCACAGCCGCGTGCTGGCGTACGAGGTTGGGAACCGGCCAATAACGTCCTCCCGATGGGCAGCGCCTTACTGCGCATCCGCTCTGCCGGCTGGCTGAAGAGTAAGTCGAGACGCTGGAAGGCCGCATCGGTGCCCTCGCCCGCACGTTGTCGCTGCTGCGAGCTAGTCTTGGGCAGCGATCTGACCGGGGACGTGTCGGTGGACTGGCAGCTATAGGGTTCCGCCTGCCTGACGTCCTTCACTCATACCGCATCGCAATAATCTTAATCGATGACGAAACGTTCGCGTAACCTGTGTGACTTTTCCGCGTTGTAGAGCAACGGGCGGGTTGGCGTCCGCCCAGCAAGGAGCCCTCAGAATGTCGATCTGTTCCGAGCCCCCCCACGGCACCTGGTGGCGGAGAGGTTCGGCCTGTCGAGCGATGGCGCGTGAGGGAGCGGGTTAGCGGCGCTCCGTCGCCCACTCCTTCCCCCAGTTTCGACAGGATGATCTCTATGGCCATGGACGGCACCAATTTCAGGGCGAACCCTGCACGCCCACTTCCGATCGTCTGCCTTTCGCATCTCAGATGGAATTCGGTCTTCCAGCGGCCGCAGCAGCTAATGTCACGCTTCGGACGCGACCGCGACGTGTGGTTCTTCGAGGAACCCGAGCATTACCCCGCCGCCGAGCTTCGGATGACCATCTGCCCCCTTACGGGCGTCAATATCGTGACCCCTCTTTTGCGGAACCCGGGCGATGCGGAGGCCGTGCGCGCGATGCTTGACCAGCTCCTGCGCCTGACTGGCCCTGCCACCGGTTGGTATTACACCCCCATGGCGCTGCGTTTCAGCGCCCATGTTACGTGGGATGTGGTGGTGTTCGACGTGATGGACGAGCTGTCCGCCTTTCGCTTCGCGCCGCCTGAGCTTATCGAGTTGGAGGCCCTTTTGATGCGACGGGCCGATGTGGTGTTCACCGGCGGCGCCAGCCTGTTCGAGGCGCGAAAGGACCGCCATCCCAACGTGCATTGCTTCCCCAGCGGGGTCGATCTGGCGCATTTCATGGCGGCGCGCGGATTATT
>CAXTJY010000018.1:1579-4515 GCA_964244395.1 uncultured Rhodovarius sp. | reverse complement strand
ACCGACCAGGCAGGGCTGGGCCGCCCGGTGCTGGGCTATTTCGGCGTGATAGACGAACGGTTGGACATGGCGCTGCTCGCCCGGATGGCCGCGCTGCGGCCGGCTTGGCACTTTGTGATGCTGGGTCCGGTTGCCAAGCTGGCGCCGGAGGAGTTGCCGCGCGCCGCCAACATCCATTGGCTCGGCGGCAAGGATTATCGCGACCTGCCGGCCTATCTCTGCCATTGGGACGTCGCGCTGATGCCCTTCGCCATCAACGAGGCGACGCGCTACATCAGCCCGACCAAAGCGCCTGAATACCTGGCTGGCGGCCGCCGCGTGGTCTCTACCCCGATTTCCGACGTGGTCAGCCGCTTCGAAGGCATCGACGCCGTTGCCATCGCTGATGATGCAGAGGGATTCGTCGCCGCGGCCGATTTGCACATGGCGCGCACCGACGTCTCTGATTTTTTCGCCGTGGACGATCTGCTGGCCGGCATGTCGTGGGACGGCATCCATGCCAGCATGGCGGCACTGATGCGGCCCAGTGGGCAGGAAGCGCCCGCGCTGCGAATCGCCCCGGCACCAATCGCCGACTACTTGGTGGTGGGCGCGGGCTTCGCGGGCGCCGTGGCCGCCGAACGGCTGGCAGCTGCCGGCAACAAGGTACTGGTGGTGGATCGCAGGCCGCACATCGCGGGCAACGCCTATGACGAATACGATGCTGCCGGCATCCTGATTCATCGCTACGGCCCGCACATCTTCCACACCAACAGCGACGAGGTGCTGAATTACCTCTCCCGCTTCACCGACTGGCATCCCTATGAGCATCGGGTGCTGGCCAGGGTTCCCGCCGGCCTGGTGCCGATGCCGATCAACCGCACTACGGTGAACCGGGTGTTCGGCAAGGATCTCCGTTCGGAGGCGGATGCGGAGGCCTTCTTCGCCGGCCTCGCCGAGCCCATGGCCGACATAGCCTCGGCCCGCGACTTCGTCATCAACGCTGTCGGCTCCCAACTCTACGAGATGTTCTTTCACGGCTACACGCTCAAGCAATGGGGAGTGTCGCCCGACCAGCTCGACCGCTCCGTGACCGCCCGGGTGCCGACGCGCCTGTCGGATGACGACCGCTACTTCCTCGACAAACACCAGGTGATGCCAAAGCGCGGCTATACGGCCATGTTCGAGAACATGCTGGACCACGCCAACATCACGGTGCTGACCGACACCGACTTTGCCGCAATCCCGCGCGGCCGGTTCCGCCAGATGATCTACACCGGCCCGATCGATGCCTTCTACGGCGAGCGCTTCGGCCCGCTGCCCTATCGTTCGTTGCGGTTCGAACATGAAACGTTGGACACTGAATACGCCCAGCCGGTGGGGACCATCAACTTTCCGACGCTCGATACTCCCTACACCCGCAGTTCCGAATTCAAGCATATGACGGGGCAGAAGCATGCCCGTACCAGCCTCTGCCGGGAGACCTCCTCGGCGGAGGGTGAGCCGTACTATCCGGTGCCCAATCCGGCGAACCAAGTGCTGTTCAAGCGCTACCAGGCGCTGGCGGATGCCGAGCGAGGCGTCACCTTCATGGGGCGGCTGGGCAGCTATCGCTACATGAACATGGACCAGGTGGTGGCGCAGTCGCTGGCCACCGTGCGGCGGATGGCGGGGCTGCAGCGGGATGTGGGTCGCGCGAGCGCCTCGGCCGCCTGAACGCCGATGTTCAAGAGCTTCGCCTGGGGCGGCTACGAGGCCGCCTCGCACACTCGCGGCGACCATGTGCGCGTGGATACGTTGGAAAGCAGCGGCCATGCGCGCTGGGCAAGGCTCGACCACGCCATCCTGGGATCGCTGGGCGTGCGAGTGGTGCGCGAAGCTCTGCGCTGGCACCTGATCGGCGAAGGCCGTCGCGACTGGAGTTCGGCCCAGGCGCAGATCGACGCCGCGCGGGCGACGGGCATGGAGGTGATCTGGGACATCTGCCACTGGGGCGTGCCGGACGGCATGGACGTGATGGCGCCGGACTGGCCCAACCGGCTGGCCGACTTCGCGCATGAGGCGGCTGCGATGCTGCGGCGTGAGGGCTGCCCGGTGGCGGGCTGGGTGCCGGTGAACGAGATGTCGTTCTGGGCCTGGGCTGGCGGGCATATGGGTTATTTCGGACCGCATCTGTGGGAACGGGGCGACGATCTGAAGCGCCAGTTGGTCCGCGGCCATCTCGCCACGGTGGGCGCATTGCGGGCACTTAATTGCACCCAGCCGGTGCTGGTGTGCGAGCCACTGATCTGGGCCGCGCCGGCCAGCGACGGCGAGGAGGACCTCGCCGCGGCACGCCGCCTGGAGGAATGTTCCTGGGATGCGGTGCGCTGGGTGCTGGAGGCCGACCCGACCGCCATCGACGTGCTGGGCCTGAACTACTATCCGCACAACCAATGGGTGATGGGAGCCGGCCGCATGGGTGCGGACGACCCGCGGCGCCGCGGCCTGGCTTCCCTGTTGGCCGAGGCATCCCGCCGCTTTTCCCTGCCCATCGCGCTGACCGAGACCGGCGATGAGGAGCCGCTGGGCGATGCCTGGCTGGCGGAGATGGCGGGTGAGGTGTCCGCAGCGCTCGCGTCCGGCGTGCCGATCGAGGGGGTCTGCGTCTATCCGGTGACCGACTACCTGGGTTGGGACGATGAGCGGCACTGCCCCTGCGGGCCCATCGGGATGCAGGATGGCCGGCGCTTCGTCCGGCCCGGACAGGCGACGGCGATGCGGTCGCTGAATGCGCTGCGGCCGGCGGTCCGGCCTGTTCTGCTCAACGACGATATGGGCTCCGTCCCGGCTTTGCGGGCGCCATGAGTGGTTCGGTTCCTGAATGGATCGGCACGGCGCTGACCATCATCGCGGCGCTGATGGTTTCGCTCGACCTTGGCCGGCGGGTGGAGCGCGCCCAGGCGGTGGTCGCCGAA
>CAXTJY010000018.1:0-1569 GCA_964244395.1 uncultured Rhodovarius sp. | reverse complement strand
CCGGCGGGTGACCGGTTACGGCTTCCTGGTCTTCGCGGTGTCCTCACTGTTCTGGCTGACGGTGGCGCGACAGGACGGGCAGCCGGGACTGTGGCTTACGAACGCCGTGCTGCTGTGCATCAACCTGGTGGGCGTGTGGCGGTGGCTGGTGCTGCGCAAGCCGGCGTGACCCATCGGCCGCGATCCGTGTAGCGCGACTTCCGCGAAACTCCCGCCTGGAAAGGGCCGCCTGATGCCGACCACCAAATGGGCCGATCACTTCGAGGCGCTGTACGAGCGCTCGGCGGACCCGTGGAACCTCACTACCAGCGAGTATGAGGTGCAGAAATACGCCGCCACCCTGGAAGTTCTGGGCGGCCGACGCTTCACCCGGGCGCTAGAGATCGGCTGCGCCATGGGTACGCTGACCTTAAGGCTGGCGCCAAGCTGCGACGATTATCTGGGCGTGGACCTGGTCGAGCCACCGCTGATCGATGCCCGCGCCCGCTGCTCTGGCCTGCCGCAGGCGCACTTCGAACGAATGAGCGTCCCGCGCGAATGGCCCGATGGCCGCTTCGACCTCATCGTGATGTCGGAGGTTTTGTACTTCCTGCCGCTGGCCGATCTGGACCAACTGGCGGCGCGCTGCGTCGCCAACCTGGACCAGGGCGGCACGCTGTTGCTGGTCAATTGGCTGGGGCCGAACGATGGCGCCATGTCGGGCGAGGCAGCGGCACAGGGATTTCTCTCTGCTCTGCCGCCCCGATGGTCCTGCATCAACGAAGCGATCAATGCGGACTACCGTATCGACATCGCCCGGTCGCCAGGCTGAGGCTTAGCTTCGGACCGAGCAGCTGATCACCCGCACGGAGAGGCGCGACTCGGACAGGTCGCCGCTGTAACCGTTGCTGGTTCCGGCGGTGCTCCGTTCATTCCTGTTCGCGTTGTCCACGGACACGGTGCCGGAGAACACCTGGTTGCGGCCGCGGCGCAGGATGACCTCGACGTCGTAGCGAACTCGCGTCGAGGAGTTGTTGGTGATCACCAGATGTATGGGCTGCCCCGGGTTGGCCTGATAGGCACGGTTGAGCGTCAGCGAGCAGGTGCTGTGCGGGGTCCAGGAACGGTTGTCGCCCTGCCAGTCGTGGTCGGCCAGGGCCGGGCCGCTCATTGCCATCAAGCCAGCGGTCAGTGTGGCCGCCCCAAAGAACTTGTTCATTGTCTCTTCCTCTCCACTCTCAGCCGCCACCCTGGCGCCCGATGACGGGAAGGTGAGCCGGTTTCGCTTCGGGAGCTAATCCGTTGTGCCTCTCGCCGTGATAGGCGAAGGCGTGATGCGGCCGAAGGTGGGGAGGCCCCTGCCGACGGACAGCTGGCTGTCCGTTGCTTCACCTGCTTTGGTGGACCGGCATCGCCGCAGCGAACATGCTGCGCAAGATGGCGCTTGCCGGCACCCGCCCGATCATGGCCTGATGCGATCCAAGGTGGCGGCAAGCCATCACCAGGAGGATCGCGTCCATGACCATCAGGCGCCGCACGGCGTTCGTGGCCCCCATGCTGGCCGTTCCGGCCCTGTGGCTCGCTCCGCGG
>CAXTJY010000017.1:13859-16405 GCA_964244395.1 uncultured Rhodovarius sp. | reverse complement strand
GCTTGATCAGCGTCCCGCCCTCCACCTCTGGTGTGAAATTCGCCCGCGGTGGAGAAGCGCTGGGCCGGGTCTTTTGCCAGGCCACGATGCAGGACCGCGCCGGTCGGCGTGCCGGCCAGGCCGCGCAGCTCTGCCGGCTCCGGCGCCGTCAGCCGCAGCAGCGTCTCCGCCATCGTCGCCCCGGCAAAGGGCGAACGGCCGAGCAGGATCTCGTACAGCACGGCGGCGGCGGCGAAGATGTCCACCCGGTGGTCCACCTCCCGCCCCAGCGCCTGCTCGGGCGCCATGTAGCCGGGGGTGCCGATGATGCCGCCGGCCACCGTCATCGCCGACAGCCCCAGCCGGGCGATGCCGAAATCGGTGATCTTGGCCCGGCCGCGCGGCGTCAGCATGATGTTGCCGGGCTTGATGTCGCGGTGGACCACGCCCAGCGCATGCGCCGTCGCCAGCCCGTCCAGCACTTCAAGCATGGCGGCCACCAGGCGGGGCACGCGGGCCGCCCGGTCTGGCCCGCGCAGCGCCTGAGCCAGCGTCTCGCCCTTCACGTACTCCATGACGATGTAGGGGTTCTCGCCGTCATCGGCGAAATCGTGGATGGCGACGATGGCGGGGTGGGAGGCGCGGCCGGCGGCCCTGACTTCGGCCCGGAAGCGTTCCAGGAACTCCTCGCGCTCGCCGGGTGCCAGCAGGTCGGCGCGGATGGTCTTGATCGCGACCATGCGCTCGATCAGCGGGTCCGTCGCCGCATAGACGCGGCCCATGGCGCCCTGGCCCAGTTCCGCCACGGGCTCGTAGCGGCCGAAATTGAGCGGCAGCGACTCGAAGCCGCTCATATCGGCGTCAGGCGCCCAGCATCTTCACTGCCTGGTCGAGGCTGCGGCGCATCCGGGTGAAGGCGCGCCCCAGCTCGGACATCTCGTCGCGGCCGGCGGACGGGAAATCCTCCGCCTCCGCCGACTGGCCCAGGCTGACGGCGGTGGCGGTGCGCGACATCCGGGTGACCGGTCCGATGACCACCAGCTGCAGCAACAGGTTGAGCATCAGCATGATGCCCAGGAACACCGCCATTAGAATGGCCAGGGCCGAAATCAAATTGGCCCGGGCGCCGGCCAGCGGCAGCGCCATCGGCACGGTGACGAGTTGGGCGCCGATGGTCTCGTTGAGCCGCCAGCCGAAGCCGTTGGTCGCGCCATAGACTTCCACCATGCGCGGCGGTGCCCGGTCCGGCGTCGAATGGCACACCAGGCAGGCCGGGTCGCGGATGGTGATGGGCAGTGCCAGGGTCAGTGCCCGGCCGGTGGGAGTATCGCGCTCGCCGGTCAGCACGGTCAGCGCGGGGTCGTTGCGGAAGGCGTTGATGAAGTCGGCTTCCCAGTCCTGTGCCCGGTCGGCCGGGTTGGTCGGGTTCAGCGCGGCTTCCTTGTAGGTGTATTCCGGGTGATCGCTCCGCACCGCGCGGAAGTTGGTCTGCGCGGCGTAGGAGGGGATGACGACAGGGCTGATCCAGGCCGGGTCGCCGCGGGTGACGGCGGGGGCGATCTCGCGGCTGGTGTAGCCGCGCACGGCATTGGCGGCGCTGAGCATGATGCGGCCGTTCTGGATTACCTCCTCGCGCGCGGAGGTCTTGAATTGCTGGTCGAGGAAGATGGCGGCACCGATGAAGGCGGCCACGAACACCGCCAGCAAGCCCAGGTTGAATTTCAGACGGATGCCCATCGCCGGATTACTGGCCTAATCCGGCGATGGTGCAAAGGGGTGCGGCTTCGGTGGGCTGCGTCGTCGGCGCACTCCCACGATGGGGCTTCTGCATACGGTCAGCCCGCGGGCGCGGTGGTCGCCAGCCGGACGTCGATGGTCAGCGTGATCAGGTCGGAAATCAGGGTGCTGTCGGGCGTCATGCCGAAATCGCTGCGCCTGATCTGCCCGGTCGCGGTGAAGGCGGTGGCGTTGCCCTGTTGGCCGGCGACCCTGGCCAGCAGCGTCATCGGCCGCTCGACGCCGCGCAGCCGGACGCGCCCGACGATCGCAACCGCCCCGTCGGCGCGCTCTCCTTCGCCCCGGCCGGAGAAGGTGGCGGTAGGGTGGTGCGCCACGTCGAAGTAGCTGGGGCCTCGCAGCATCTCGCCGACACCGGGCCAAGGCAGCGCGAAGAAGCCGGTCTCGATGGTGGCGGCGACCCGGGCGGTGGCCGGGGCGGCAGGGTCGAGTTCCAGTTCGGCGCGGAAGCGCTCGAACTGGCCATCGGAGGAAAACAGCCCGAGATGGCGGGCGGTGAAGCCGATCCGCCCGGTGCTCTGGTCGAAGCCGTACCGCGCGCGCTGGGCCCACACCTGACGCGGCGCCGCCAGGCCAGGCAGCAGGGCTCCAAGGGCGCGGCGGGTGAAGCGGGGCATGCCGGCGATATGGGGCGCCGGCCGCCGCTTGCTCAGGCCTTCACAGGGTTGGACAGGCGACCGATGCCCTCGATCTCGATGTCCACCACGTCGCCGTCCTTCAGCACGCGCGGTGGCACCATGGCATAGCCGACACCCTCAGGGGTGCCGGTC
>CAXTJY010000017.1:391-13849 GCA_964244395.1 uncultured Rhodovarius sp. | reverse complement strand
ATGATCACGTCGCCGGGCAGCAGGGTGAAGCCCTGGCTGAGCTGATGGATGATGGCCTTCACGTCGAAGATCATCTTCGAGGTGCGCGACGACTGCCGCTCCTCGCCATTCACCCAGAGCTTGATGGCCAGGTCGGACGCATCGAGGTCATCGGCCGGGATGATCCAGGGGCCGAGCGGGCAGGAGCGGTCCAGCGACTTGCCCTTGAACCACTGGCCGTGCCGGCGCTGCAGGTCGCGGCCGGTCACGTCGTTGGCGATGGTCCAGCCGAAGACGTGGCTCAGCGCGTCGGCCTCGGCGATGTTGGCCCCGGGCTTGCCGATGATCAGCGTCAGCTCGGCCTCGTAGTCGAGCCATTGCGTCACGCCCGTCGCCGTGTGGTCCGGAATGTCGGCGCCCGGAGCGATGACGGTGTCCGGCGCCTTGGTGAAGAACTGCGGATATTTTGGCAGCTCAGAATTGGTGATGCCGCGGGTGCGATCGCCCTCGGCCACGTGGTCCATGTAGTTGCGGCCGACGCAGAAGACATTGCGGTGCGGCCGGGGGATCGGCGCCAGCAGCTCCACCGAGGCGAGCGGCAGCAGCGCGCCAGCCGGGGCCGCGGCCAGGGCGGCGCGGATGCTGGCCAATGCAGGCGCGCCGGCTTCGACGATGCCCTGCATGGTGGTGACCCCCCCGGGCAAGGCACCGGCCGCCAGCAGGTCCAGCACCTTGTCCTCCCCGGACAAGGCACCCGGCCGGGCCCCCTTGGCATCGGTGAAAGTGATGAGTTTGAGCGACATGCGATGCCTTCCAGGTTTACGTCAAACATGACGTTGAAGACCCTCTGGCTTTGTGGCAAGCCGTCTCAGCGAAGGGCTCACGCAAACGCGATCAGTTTTTTGCTAGCAATTTCTCAAATTTTTAGACATTACGTCGTCAGTTGCGTATCTATGGACCGGTGTGTTGCCACCTTTCGGTTTGATAGGGGATGTTGCGGTGACGATTTCAGCGAAGCGGCGTGCGGTGCTGGGTTTGAGCGCGGCCGTCCTGACCGGCGCCGGCAGCGCGCTCGCCCAGCCGATGGGCATGGGCGGCATGGACCGCGCGCGGTCCGACTGGTTCGGCTTCCGCGGCCGCTACATGGCGGCGGATGGCCGGGTGGTGGATTCGGGCAACCGCAACGTCTCGCACACCGAAGGCCAGGGCTTTTCGATGCTGATGGCGGTGCGGTCCGACGACCGGGCCAGCTTCGAGCGCATCTGGGGCTGGACGCGCCGCAACCTGTCGCGGCCACGCGATGCCCTGCATTCCTGGCGCTACCGCCCCGGGGACTCCAACCCGGTCGAGGACAGCAACAACGCGACGGATGGCGATCTGTTCCTGGCATGGGCGCTGCTGGAAGCCGGGCAGACTTGGGGCGTGGCCGAACACACCCAGTCCGGCCAGGCCATCGGCCGCGACATCCTACGTCTGCTGGTGCGCAGCGCCGGTGGAATGACCCTGATGCTGCCGGGCGCCCGCGGCTTCGAGCGGCGCGACCATCTGGTGATCAATCCCTCCTACTACGTCTTCCCGGCGATACGCCGGCTGGCCGCCGCGGTGCCGGACCCGGCCTGGGTGCGGGTGGCCAGCGACGGGCTCACTTTGCTGCGCACCGCGCGCTTCGGCCGCTGGGGCCTGCCGCCGGACTGGCTGGCGGTGGCCAAGACCGACCGGCGGCTGTCCCTGCCGACCAACTGGGCACCGCGCTTCTCCTACGACGCGGTGCGCGTTCCGCTCTATCTCGGCTGGGCTGGGCTGACGCAGGAGCCGGCGGTGCAGGCGGCGGCAGCTTTCTGGGCGGATCCGGCGCATCGCGGCCTGCCGGCCTGGACCGATCTGTCGACCAACGCGACCTCGCCCTACGAGGCCTCGCCGGGCATCGCGTCCATCGCCGGTTACGCCGCGGCAATGGCGGGGCGGCCGACTCGGTTGGTCACTAACGGCACGCCGCCGGCCGATGCCATGCCGGACTATTATTCGGGTGCCTTGTCAGCACTGGTTTCGCTCGCCCGGCGCGAAACCGGTGCAGTTTTCTGGTGACAACACGCGGAAACGCGATGGAATCACTGCTAAGCCGGTTCCGCTGATGCCCTGTTGCGGGCATTGTCGGGTGGAGGTCTAGGGATTACCGGTATGGCACAAGACAGTGACGTGGCCCGGGTGGCGGCCGCCATGAATGCGCCTGGATTCAAGTATCGCAGCTTCGGCAATGAACCCGTGCGCATCCGTCCCGGCACCACCGGCACCCTGGCGCAGCCCCCCGCCCCGCCCCCGGCTTTCGTGGAAGACGACGTCCCGCTGGTCGAGCCGTTGCCGCTGGAGCCTTACCCCGAGCCCGCACCGCCCGAACCGCTGGCCTATGAGGACAGCCCTGGCGCGCTGTACAGCTTCGACAGCTACCCGGACCCGCTTCCCGAGTTGCCGCCGCTGATGGCGGAGCCACCGCCGCCGCCGCCGCCAGCCCCCGCGCCGGTCGTGGTGCCGGTCGTGGCGCCGGTCAAGGCGCCGGCCGCGCTGCCGCCCACGCCCGCCCCGGTTGCGCCGCCCGCCCCGCTGCCGCAGGTGGCGCAGAGCTACCCGCCCCCTGCCGCGCCCGCATCGTCCCCGCTGGCCGCCGGGGGCTTTCGCCTGCTTGAGTCGATCGGGCATCGGCCAGGCGACACCAGGGCGCCTGCCGCCACGGCGACTCCGGGCGGAACCCTCGGCCTGTTGCGCCGCGCCGCTGAGACCGGCGCTGAGGGCGGCACAACCCTGGCGGGAATGAGTGCGTCAAATCCCTTCAGCGGTCCCATGCCCCCCCTGTCACCCTCGGGACACCAGTCCGGACTGCTTCCGGCGGCGGCCGTGACAGTTCCCCTTTCTGACGTTATGCGCCTCATAGCGGCTGGTGCGACTCCACCACCGTCCCCCTTTGATGCGTTTCGGGCTGCGCTTGGTGCGCAGCCTGGTCGCTAGTCCGCCGGAGGCCATATGCCACTGATCATCTTCGCGTCCCCCAAGGGGGGCGTGGGCAAGACCACGATGGCCGCCAACATCGCCGACGCCCTGCGCCGCAACGGCCGCCGCGTGCTCGTCGTGGACTTCGACCCGCAGAACACCCTGCGGCTGCATTTCGGCGTGCCGTTGACCGACGGGGCCGGCTTCCTCGCCGATCTTCCCAAACGGCCGGACTGGCGAAACGTTGCACGACAAACCGCGAGCGGCGTGATGCTGCTGCCGCATGGGGCCATCGACATCCGCGGGGCACTGGGCCTGTCCTCCGCCATCGAGCGTGACCCTGAACTGCTCGCGGCGCCGATGCGCGCCATCCTGGCCGATCCGGGGCTGGTGGTGATCGCCGATACCTCTCCCGGGCCGTCGCACGCGCTGAACCTGCTGGCGCCGATGGCCAGCATGGTGATCGCGGTGCTGCTGGCCGACGCGACTTCAGCGGCGCTGGTGCCGGAGATCGACAATGGCCGCTTCCTCGGCCAGGGCACCATGGCGGCGCTGTTCGCCGGCCGGCTGCGCGTGCTTTTGAACGGGGTGGACCCGAATGCCCGCCTCTCCCGCGCGGCGGCCGAGACGGTGGCGCGGCATCTCGGGCCACGCCTGCTGGGCGCGGTCGCGCGCGATGAACACGTGGCCGAGGCGCTGGCGGCGCAGCGGCTGATCCTCGACATCTCGCCCACCAGCCAGGCGGCGGAGGACCTTCGCGAGGTCGCGCGCGGCATCGAGGCGGCCATGCCCGCGGTGCCGGATACCTTGCAACAGGGTTGGGGCGCACGATGAGCTTCATTGCCGCGCGGCGCGAAAAACTCGCGCGACTGCCGTTGATGCGGAATGCGGTGTTCGGCTGGATCGCCACCACCATCGGCTTCATCATGGCGTTGTCGGTGATCGTGGTGCCGCTGGAGCCGGAGCAGCAGGCGCTGCTGGCGCTGGGCGGCTTCCTGGCGTTCCTGGTCTTCAACCGGATCGAGGGGCGGACGATCACGCTGTTCCTGGCGTTGCTCTCGTCGATCATCTCACTGCGTTACATCTACTGGCGGCTGACCGAGACGCTGGATTATTCCGGCTTCTGGCAGACCTTCCTGGGTACCGGCCTGCTGATGGCCGAGGTGTACGCGGTCATCGCGCTGGTGTTGTCCTACTTCCAGGTGGTGTGGCCGCTGGAGCGCAAGCCGGTGCCGCTGCCGGCCGACCATGAGAGCTGGCCGGC
Source organism: uncultured Rhodovarius sp. (assembly GCA_964244395.1). Lineage (GTDB taxonomy): Bacteria > Pseudomonadota > Alphaproteobacteria > Acetobacterales > Acetobacteraceae > Rhodovarius. Next base: position 9,624 of record CAXTJY010000017.1, on the reverse strand, counting down.
CATCGATGTGTTCATCCCGACCTACAACGAGCCGCTGGAAGTGGTGCGCCCCACCGTCTTCGCTGCGCTGGCGCTGGACTGGCCGCGGCACAAGCTGAACGTCTACGTGCTGGATGACGGCCGGCGCGAGGAGTTCCGGCAATTCGCTGCCGAATGCGGCGCCGGTTACATCATTCGCCCCGACAACCGCGGCGCCAAGGCCGGCAACATCAACCACGCGCTGGCGCAGACCGACAGCGAATACGTGGTGATCTTCGACTGCGACCACGTGACGACGCGCGCCTTCCTGCAGATGACCGTGGGCTGGATGCTGCGCGACCGCGGGCTCTGCATGGTGCAGACGCCGCATTATTTCTACTCGCCCGACCCGTTCGAGCGGAACCTGGCCTCCGGGCAGCGGGTGCCGAACGAGGGGCTGCTGTTCTACGGGCTGATCCAGCAGGGCAACGACTTCTGGGGCGCCACCTTCTTCTGCGGCTCCTGCGCCGTCATCCGGCGCACCGCGCTGGAGGAGATCGGCGGCGTGCCGACCGAGACGGTGACGGAGGACTGCCACGCCTCGCTGCGGATGCAGAAGGCGGGCTGGCGCACGGCCTATCTGCGCGTGCCACTCGCGGCCGGCCTGGCTACCGAGCGACTGATGCTGCACATCGGCCAGCGCATGCGCTGGGCGCGCGGCATGATCCAGATTCTGCGTATCGAGAACCCGCTCACGGCCAGGAACCTCAATCTGGCGCAGCGGCTTTGCTACTTCATGGCGATGTTCCACTTCCTGTTCCCGCTGCCGCGCTTCGTGTTCCTCACCGCGCCGCTGGCCTTCCTGCTGTTCGGCGAGAACATCATCGCCGCCTCGCCGCTTGCCATCGTGGCCTATGCGGGGCCGCACATCGTGCACTCCATCGCCACCGCGTCGCGGGTGCAGCGATCGGTCCGGCACAGCTTCTGGTCGGAGATCTATGAGAGCGTGCTGACGATCTACCTGCTGCCGGTGACGCTCGCCACGCTGCTCGACCCGCGCCGCGGCAAGTTCAACGTGACGGATAAGGGCGGCACGCTGGAGGAAGGCTTCTTCGACCTGCGCGCCGTGGGCCCGAACATGGTGCTGGCGCTGTTCCTCATCATCGGGCTGCTGTTCGGCATCTACGGCCTGGCCGCCAATCCGCCGGCTTCGCTGGAATTCCAGGCCTACGCGCTGAACCTGGTGTGGGCGACGCTGTGCCTCCTGACGGTGCTCGCGGGCCTGGCCGTTGGCCGTGAACGCCGCCAGGTGCGGGAACGCGCCGCCATCGTGCTGCCGGACGGCCGGCGGATCGCCGGCCTGTCGGAGGATTTGTCGCTGGGCGGCGCCGCCTTGAGCATGGAACGCCCCCCGGGGCTTGAGGAAGATCAACTGGTGACTGTGGAACTTCAGGTGGGTTCGGAAAGCGTGGCGGTGCCCGCGGAGGTGCTGCGCTGGCAGGACGGCCGCGCCCAGCTGCGCTTCGTGCCGCAGGATCTGCGCGACGAAGGCCAGATTGTGCGTGCCGTGCTCGGCCGCGCCGATGCCTGGGTGGATTGGGACGACATCCGGCCCGACCGTCCGCTGCGCTCGCTGAAGGAAGTGGCGGTGTCGATCGGTGGTCTGTTCGCCGGTGGTTCGCAATTCTCCTTCCGTCGTAAACCCAAGGTCAATCCGCGGCCGCCGGCCGCCTCGCCGCCGGCGACGGCGCGTGAGGCCGCGCTGCGGGCGAATATGCGCCGCGCCGCCGCTTTGGTGCTGTCGCTAGGCCTGCTGGCGGCGCCTGCTGCGGCGCAGCGTGCGCCGGTCGGCCCCGGCGCGCCGCCGCCGCCGGCCAGCCTGGCCCCCGTCGGTCAGGCACAGCCGGCCGGCCAGGCCCTGCCGCCCGTCATCGGGACCACGCCGCTGCTGACGACGCAACAGAACCAGCCGGACCCCGCCGGCACGCGGCGCGAAACCCGCACGCTCCGCCAGCTCGGCCTGCGCGGGCCCATGCAGCTGCGCGGCGTGTCCGATCTGCAGGGCGTACTGTTCGGCGTGCGCGGCGACGAGGTGGTCACTGCCGCCTCGCTCAACCTGCAAGGCGCGACCTCCCCGGCGCTGATTCCCGAGCTGAGCCAGATCGCGATCACGCTGAACGAGCAATTCATCGGCGCCATTCAGCCGGACCGGAACCGGCCGGCCTTCGGGCCGCTGCAATTCCCGGTCAACCCGGTGTTCTTCGCCGACAACAACCGGCTGAACTTCCGTTTCAGCGGCCGTTACGCGGTGGAATGCAACGACCCGCTATCCGGCCTGCTGTGGAGCACGATCAGCGATACCTCGACGCTGAGCCTGACCCTGGAGCGGCTGCCGCTGACCCGCGACCTGGCGCGCCTGCCGGAGCCCTTCTTCGACCAGCGCCTGCTGCGCGAGCCGCTGAACCTGCCGGTCATCATGGCCGAGACGGCCGGCAACGAGGCAGTCCGCGCCGCCGTCATCGCGTCGAGCTGGTTCGCCGTGCAGGCCGACTATCGTGGCGCCAACTTCCCGGTGCAGGCCTCGGTGCCGGATCGTGGCAATGCCGTGGTCATCGCCACCGGTCCCGACTCGGTGCCCGGCGTGGCGCTGCCGCGCTTCGACGGGCCGACCCTGGCGCTGGTGCAGAACCCGAACGACCAGTTCGGCTTGCTGCTGGTGATCGGCGGCCGGTCCGGCGCCGAGGTGGTGACCGCGGCATCGGCTTTGGCTGTGGGGCGCGAGGCGCTGTCGGGCGAATCCGCCCTGGTGCAGGCGCAGAACGTGCCGGTGCGCGCACCCTATGACGCGCCGCGCTGGGTCCGCACCGACCGGCCGGTCCGGCTGGGCGAGATCATGGATCCGTCTGAGCTCCAGGCGTACGGCTATGTGCCCGGCACGATCGCGGTGCCGTTCCGCACCGCGCCCGACCTCTACACCTGGCGCAACCGGCCGTTGCAGGCGGACATCCGCTTCCGCTCGCCGCCGGGCCCGGTGATGGATGTGGCTGTCTCCCGCCTCGACGTGGCGGTGAATGACGTGTTCCTGCGCAGCCTGCCGCTGCGTGGCGCCGATCCGTCCTGGCCCTGGTCCTGGCTGTCGCGCCAGGTCGGCGCGGTGGAGCGGACGCAGGCGACGCTGGGCATCCCGCCCTGGATGGTGTTCGGCCAGAACGAGCTGCAGCTACGCTTCGATATGCGGCCGCTGCATCGCGGCGACTGCGTGGCGGTGCCGGGCGACGTGCGCGCCTCCATCGACAGCGACAGCACGCTGGACCTGTCCAACGCGCATCGTTTCGTGGCGCTGCCCAACCTGGCGCATTTCGTCTCCGCCGGCTTCCCCTTCACCAAGCTGGCCGATCTGAGCCAGACGGCGCTGGTGCTGCCGGAGCGGCCGAACAGCCAGGAGCTCACCGCCGCCTTCGGGCTGGTGGGCCGCATGGCCGCCATCGTGGGCTACCCGGCGACAGGGATGAGCGTGGTACGGCCGGCCGGGCTGGAAGCCAGCGCCGACCGCGACCTGATCGTGATCGGCGCGCTCGGCCGCCAGCCGGCGCTGGCCACGCTGCTGCGCGACGGGCCGGTGACGCTGGAGGGCAATCGCCTGATAGTGAATCTGTCCGACCCGCTGGGCGATTTCCGCGCCGTCTTCGGCGGCAACCGCGCCCGCGAGGAGCGCGAGCGTGTCGCGGCGCAGCTGGCCGCGCCGGGTGATGCGCTGGGCATGCTGGTGGGCTTCCAGAGTCCGCTGCGCTCCGGCCGTTCGGTGATTGCGCTGACCGGCTCCAGCCCCGCGGGGATGGAAGGCATGCTGGCGGCACTGCGGGACCCCGAGCAGGTGCCGCGCATCCAGGGCGACGTGGCCATCCTGTCGGGCGGCCGGGTCGAGGGCTTCAGGCTGGGTTCGACGTATAACGTCGGCACCATCCCGCCTTGGCTTTACCCGCAGCAATATCTGGCCGACCAGCCCTGGGTGATCCTGCTGATCCTGGTGTTGGCGGTCATCCTGATCGTGGGCCCGCTGTACTGGGTGCTGCGCCGCCGTGCCGCACTGCGACTCCGCGCAAGGACTTCCGGATGACTTATCGCAGCCGATTGATGGCCGCCGTCTTCGGGGCGGCTCTGAGTGGTGCGCCGGCGATGGCGCAGGATACGCGTGGCGTGCAGGCGCTGCTGGACCAGGCAAATTACTAGCGCCTGCAAAACCGGCCCGAACTGGTGGTCCGCACCCTGGAACGCGTGCTGGCGGTCGATCCGCGCAACGCCGATGCCCTGGCGGGCGCGGCCCAGGCGCAGGCGCAGGTCGGCAACCGGCCGGCGGCCGAAGGTTATCTGGCGCGGCTGCGCCAGATCGCGCCGAACGACCCGCGGGTGGCGGAGACCGACATCAACGTCCGTGCGGCCACGGTGGATCAGGGGGCGCTGGCGGAAGCGCGGCGCCTGGCCCAGGCGGGGCGGACGGCCGAGGCCATCGCCCGCTACCGCGAGCTGTTCCGCGGCAACCAGCCGCCTGATGTCTATGCGGTCGAATTCTACCAGACGCTGTCCGGCACCGAGCAGGGCTTTACGGAAGCCCAGGCTGGCCTGACGCGCCTGGCCACCCGCTTCCCCTCCGACAACCGGTTGCAGCTGGCGCTGGCGCAGACGCTGACCTTTCGCGAAAGCACGCGCGCTGACGGCATTGCCCGGCTGCGCCGGCTGGCGCAGAACCCGGAAACCGCCAACACCGCGGTCGGCGCCTGGCGCCAGGCGCTGCTGTTCCAGGGCCAGAATCCGGCCGCGATTCCCGATCTGGAGGCGTTCCTGCAGCGCTTCCCCAACGACACCACCATCGCCCAGCGGCTGGAGGAGGTGCGCAACGTGCCCGCCGGACGGCCGGACCCGGCGGCGGAACAGCGCATTCGCGGCTTCGAGGCGCTGAACAGAGGGCGCCTGGGCGAGTCGCGAACCGACTTCGAGGCGGCCATCGCCTCCAACCCCAACGACAGTGACGCGCTGGGCGGCCTGGGCGTGGTGCGGCTGCGCGAGGGCCGGTTCGGCGAAGCCCGCACCCTGCTGGAGCGCGCCATCGCCGCCAACCCGGACAGCAGGCCGCAATGGCAGCAAGCGCTGGACGGCGCGTCCTACGCCGCCGAGCTGGCCGCCGCCCGCAGCGCCCTGGCGCGTGGCGACCTGAACACGGCGGAGGCCAATCTGCGCTGCGCCATCAGCCGCAACACCGGCGACCGCGCCGATGCCGAGGCGCTGCTGGGCGATCTGGCACTGCGCCGGGGCGACCTGGCGGGCGCCGAGACGCGGTATCGTGCCGCCCTGGCCCGCCGCCCCAATCTGGGCAGCGCCGCGTCCGGCCTGTTCGAGGTGCTGAACCAACAGGGCCGCTTCGCCGAGGCGGAGCAGCTGCGGGGCCGCATCGGCTCCATCGGCGGTGGCGGCGGCAACCCGAGCGAGCAGCGGGCCAACGCGCTGCGTGCAGAGGCGCAGCGCGCCACCGACCCCAACCAGCAGGCACAGTTGCTGGCCGAGGCGATCCGCACCGACCCGTCCAACCCCTGGGCGCGGCTCGACCTGGCGCGGATGTACCAGCGCATGGGGCGCGGCGCCGAGGGGCGGCAGATCGTCGAGGGCTCCGGCATTTCCACGCCGGACCAGATGTTCGCCGCCGCTCTCTATGCCAATGAGGATGGCCGGCCGGAGGATGTGTCGCGCTACCTCGCCGGCATTCCGGTGCGGCTGCGCACGCCGGACATGAACCGACTGCTGCTCGCCTCCCGCACCGATGCGGAGACGCGGGTGGCGCAGAGCTACTACCGTGCCGGGCGGCGGGCCGAAGGCCGCGCCGGGCTGATCGCCATCGCCGGCCGGCCGGACCCGTCCGGTGCCACCGCGGCCTCCGCCATCCGCGCGCTGGGCGTGGTGAACGACCGTGCCGGCGCTGCCGAGGCGGGGCGCGCCTATATCGCCGCCGATCCCAATGCCGGCGCGCAGGCGCGGCTGGCTGTGGCCGGCGCGTTGCTGGGCGCAGGAGCCACGGCGGAAGCAACGGCGTTGTCGCGCTCGGTGGAAGGCGCCGCGGGCCTGTCGCCCGAGGATCGGCGACAGGCATCCGCCATCGGCACCGGCCTCGCCATCCAGACGTCGGACCGGCTGAACGAGCGCGGCAATCAGGCCGAGGCGTTCGACGTGCTGGCGCCGGCCTTGCAGCGCGACCCTGGCTCGGTGCCGGCCAATCTGGCGCTGGCCCGGCTCTACCAGGGCGCCGGGCAGCCGGACCAGGCGCGGCAGATCACCGAAGGCATCCTGCAACGCGACCCGCGCAGCCTCGATGCCCGCGTCGGCGCCATCGAGGCGGCGATCGCGGCGCGCGACTTCCAGCGCGCCGAGGCGCTGCTGGTCGAGGCCCGGGCGCTGAACCCGAACGACCCGCGCGTGTCGCTGCTCGAAGCCCGCGTGGCCCGGGCCGGCGGCAATTCCGGCCGGGCGCTGCGGGCGCTGGAGCTCGCCGCCGAACAGCGGCGTGCCCAGGGCATCGTGGCGGACTCGCCGGAGACCGGCACCGCCGGCGCGTTCGACAACCCGTTCCGCCGTGTCTCGCGCTCCGGCGCCCTGGGCGGCACCTCGATCGCGCAGAGCGATCCGCTGTCGAACGATATCGCCCGTGAACTCTCCCAGGTGCGGGAGGAGACGGCGGCACGGCTGCAGGGCGGCATCGGCTTCCGCACCCGCTCCGGCACCGGCGGCTTCGACCGGCTGGAGGAGTATTCGGCGCCGATTGACTTCTCTGCCGGCATTCCGGGCATCGGCGGCCGCGGCACGCTGAGCGTGACGCCCACGCACATCACCGCCGGCCGTTTCGACACCGCCAATCTTGGCCTGCTGCGACAATACGGCACCAATGCCCTGGCCACCGAGTTGCAGACCACCAGTGGGCAGACCCAGGTCATCAGCCAAGTTATCCGCGACCGTTTCAGGCCGCGCGATGTGGATGCCAACGGCGTGGGCCTGGGCTTCGGCTATACCCGCGGCGCCTTCGCCGCCGATATCGGCACCTCACCGCTTGGCTTCCGCCGGCAGAACATCCTGGGCGGCGTCGAGATCGCGCCTGCATTGTCCAACAACTTCCGCATCCGGCTGGTCGCCGAGCAGCGCTCGGTAACCGACAGCCTGCTGAGCTGGTCCGGCGCGCGCGACCCACGTACCGGCCTGACCTGGGGCGGCGTCGCCCGCTCCGGCGGCCGGGTGCAGCTGGAATACAGCACGGGCCAGTTCGGGCTTTACGCGCTGGGCGGCTACAGCACCTTCACGGCGCGCAACACTGCACGCAACAATCGCTTCGAGGCCGGCGTCGGTGGCCAATACGCCCTGTGGCGGCTGCCCGACGAGGAGCTGACGGTCGGGCTGGACCTGGTGTATTTCGGCTATGACAACAATCAGCGGCTCTTCACCTTCGGCAATGGTGGCTACTTCTCGCCGCAATCCTACTTCGCGGCCAACATCCCGGTGGACTACCGGGCGCGCAGCGGCAACTTCTCCTACCGGATCGGCGCCACTCTCGGGTACCAGAACTATCGCGAGGATTCGGCGCGATACTTCCCGCGCGATCCGCTGTTGCAGGCGCAGCTGGAGCAGAGCCTGCTGACCTCGACCGATGCGTCCCTCGTCGCGCGGCAGCCGGCACGCTCCGAATCCGGGGTGATCGGTGGCGTCCGTGGCGACGTCGAATATGCGGTGACGCCGAACCTGCGCATCGGCGCACTGCTCCGCTACGACCGCAGCGGCAACTTCGAGGAGGTCCGCGGCCTGGCCTTTGCCCGGTACCGGTTCGACCGATGAGCGGCACGCAGCTGGCCGACCCGACGACGCTTTCCTACCTCGCGCGGCGCGGGGTAGCGGTGCAGTGGCGCGGCTTCCTGCGCGCGCTGGTGGAGACGCTGGACGCGCATCTCGACCCGGCCAGCCGGGACAGCCTGTTGCAGGCGGTGGGTGGGCGTATGGCGGCGTTGGCGCCGATGCCGGCCTGTTCCACTCTGGCCGAGCTGGAAAGCCGGATGAACGACGTGCTGGCGGCGGCCGATTGGGGCTATGTGCAGCTCTCGCTCGATGCCAACGCCAAGGCCTTGATGATCAGCCATGCCGCGGCGCCGCTGGTCTCCACCCACCACGACGCCACCGGCGGTTGGGTGGCGGCGGTGCTGGAAGGGCTCTACGGCGCCTGGCTCGCCGGGCAGCCGGGGGCGGAGGGGCAGGTGCCGATCCGTCGGTCGCCCGCGAGCGCGGGCAGCGTCTCGCTACGTTACGGGCGGGGCTGAGACAAAAAAGGGGCCGGACATCGCTGCCCGGCCCCGTTCCATGGCCTCGCGGCCTGGTCTCAGTCCGCGGCCAGCGCCATCCGGCTCCGCCCCAGCACGCTCTGCACGTGGTCCTCGGCCATGTCGGTCACCATTTCCACCTGCGGCGGGGTGAAAACGTGGCCCGCGCCGGGGATGGTGCGGTAGTCGATCTTCACGCCCTTCTGGGTGTTCAGCTTGTCCACCAGGCGGCCGACGCTCGCCACCGGCACCAGCTCATCATCCTCGCCGTGCAGGATCATGCCGGAGCAGGGGCAGGGCGCCAGAAAGCCGAAGTCGTAATGGCTGGCCGGCGCGGAGATGCTGACGAAGCCGCCCATTTCAGGCCGCCGCATCAGCAGCTGCATGCCGACATAGGAGCCGAAGCTGTAGCCCGCCGCCCATAGCATGCTCGCCGCCGGGTTCACGGCCTGCAGGAAGTCCAGCGCCGAAGCCGCGTCGGAAATCTCGCCGATGCCGCCATCGTACCGCCCCTGGCTCTTGCCCACGCCACGAAAGTTGAACCGCAGCACCGAGAAGCCCATCGCCTGGAAGCGGGCATAGAGGCTGTGGATGACGCGGTTGTTCATCGTCCCGCCATGCAGCGGGTGGGGGTGCAGCAGCAGCGCGACAGGCGCGTTGGGGCGCTTGGCGTGGTGGTAACGGCCTTCGAGGCGGCCGTCGGGGCCGGCGAACATCACTTCAGGCATATGACCCTGGCATCCATTCTGTCGGGGCAGCGCCGTGACGTGAATGGAAGGGCGCCACCCCCCAAGGGGAAGGGGGGGAGGGGTCGCCGCCTCGATCCACGCCCCCACGCTGCCGCGTGCGGTGGCCACCGACCGCGTGCCCTCTCGCCAGGGCGCGCAACGCGGGGGACCCTGGCAATCCGCCAACCGACCCCTCATTGACGGG
>CAXTJY010000017.1:0-381 GCA_964244395.1 uncultured Rhodovarius sp. | reverse complement strand
ATGGCTGGCAGCCGACGGTTGCGAGAGGGTTTTGCTACAGGGTGCCGCGGGTGGTGTCCTTCCCCGACGGCGCTTGCATCTTACCGATTCCTTTTCGCGTTTCATAATGGATTCATACGGCGGCGCGCATGGCTGGGGCTCCCCACATGCATGTCGCATTGTAACTGGGGGTTCGCATGCGACTTTCGACACGTGGGCGTTACGCCGTCATGGCCATGGTGGAGCTTGCGGCGCGTGAGGGGCGGGCGGCCCCGCCAGCCGAGGGCAAGCGCCCGGCCCCCGTCTCCCTGGCCGAAATCGCAGCGTCGCAGATGCTGTCGCTGGCCTATCTGGAGCAGTTGTTCGGCCCGATGCGCCGGGCCGGGTTGGTCGCCTCCGCCC
>CAXTJY010000016.1:15849-16593 GCA_964244395.1 uncultured Rhodovarius sp. | reverse complement strand
GGACGGCGCAACACGCTCACTGGCGACATGATCAAGCCCGGCGCCATCGTGATCAATACCGGGCGCGGCAACAGCGTGGATGACGCGGCGCTGGCGGCCTCGCTGGTGTCCGGCCATACGCGGGCTGCCGGGCTGGACGTGTATGACGGCGAGCCGAAGGTGTTTGCGGGCTACCTCGGGCTGGAAAACGTGACGTTGCTGCCGCATCTGGGCAGCGCGACCATCGAGACGAGGCTGGCGATGGGCGAACGGGCGTTGCAGAACCTGGATTGCGTGCTGAGGTTCGACCTGCCGCCGCCGCATCGAGTGGTGTGAGCGGCCGGCTTCTTCATCGGCGGGCGGATAACCTGTTGTAAAGTCGAGTGCCTCAAGGTCGGCCGCCTCGATAGGAAGTCGTCCCCCATGCCTGACCTGCGCACCGCTTCGCCGCGCCACTCGCTGCTGTCCATCCGCGCCAGCCTGCTCGCTGTGGTCGGTGTGCTGGCGGGCATCGCATGCTGCACCCTGGGCTGGATGGCCTATTCTGACTGGCGGGCGCTGTCCCAAGCCGAAGCCCGGCAGGAGGCGGATGCCGGCGCCAACCGCTTCATTGCCGGCCTTTTCGAGGTGCTGATGGAGCGGCTGGCGACCAACAACGCGCTGCAGGCCCAGGTTCCGGCCGATGCTGCAACCCTGGCCGAGATCGAAACCCGGCGGGCGGCGATGCGGGCCAACTTCCTGGCTGGTCGCGCGGTGCTGGCGGGC
>CAXTJY010000016.1:13418-15839 GCA_964244395.1 uncultured Rhodovarius sp. | reverse complement strand
AGTTTCCCGGGCGTGGCGGGTTGCTGACCGCGCTGGACGCCGCGCTCGCGCGGGCCGATGTGGCTCGACAGCAGGCCGATGCGGCGATCCGGCAGCCGCGTGATGCGCGCGATGCGGGGCTGCGGCAGAACTATGTCCCGATCATCTCCGCCTCGGTCACCGCCGCCCTCGAGCTGTGGTTCAGCGCCTCCACCGCGCTCGCGGCGGAAGACCCGGTGTTGACCCGGCTGACGGCGATCAAGCAGATCGGCTGGCGGCTGCGGGACACCGCGGGCTTCGAGAGGTCGGCCGTGGCATCGGCCATCGCCGCGGGTCAGCCGCTGACCGCCGAGCAGCTCACCGCCAACGCCGGTATCCGCGCCGCGGTCAATGCGCTGTGGCAAAGCTTCGGCCATCTGGCGCCGGCGGCCGACCCGGCGACGCACCCGGCGCTCCGGGCCGCCGCCGGGGTGGCGCAGCGCGAGTATTTCAACGGCTTCCGGCCGTTGGTCGACCAGCAGGTGCTGGCCGGAGCCGCCGCGCAAGGTGGCCGCTTCACGCTGACCGTTCCGGCCTTCGTCACCACCACCACGGCCCAGCTCGGCACGTTGCTGGACGTGATGCACGCCGCGGGCCAGGCGAGCGAAGCGCATGGCGCCAGGATCGTGGCGGACGAACGTGCCAAAGTGATGCTGGCGCTGACCCTGGTCGCCGTCTCCCTCGTGACGGCGCTTCTGGCCGGCTGGCTGGTGGTATGGCGCGTGGCGCGGCCGCTGGCGCGGCTGCAGGCTGCAACCACGCGGGTAGCGGCGGGCGAATACGAGGTGACGGTGCCGGGCGCCGAGGGCGGGGATGAGGTGGGCCTGCTGGGCCAGGCCATCCTGATTTTGCAGCAGGGCCTGGCCGAGCGCGAGGTGTTGCGGGCCGGGCAGGAGACCGATCGCCGCCGTGCCGCGGAGGATACCCGCCTGGCGGTGCAGGTCATGGCCGAGCAGATCGAGGCGGCGGCGACCACGGCCACAGCGACCATCGCCACGACCAACGCCAGCCTGGTGTCTGAGGCGGTGTCTCTGGCGGGGGCGACCGAAGCGGTGGCAACGCGCGCTGCACTGGTGAATGAGATGGCCGAGCGCGTGCTGGCCGATACCAGCGCCGGAGCGGCAGCGGCGGAGGAACTGGCGGTGACCATTCGCGATGTGGCGACCCAGATCGGCACCGCGAGCAGTGCCGTGCGCCGTGCCGTCGAGCGCACCGAGGCCAGCCAGTCCACCATTCAGGGCCTGTCCGACGCGGCGGCGCGGATCGGCGATGTGGTGCGCCTCATCGCCAGCATCGCCGGGCAGACCAACCTCCTGGCGCTGAACGCGACGATCGAGGCGGCCCGCGCCGGGGAGGCCGGCAAAGGATTCGCGGTGGTCGCGAGCGAGGTGAAGGCGCTGGCGGCGGAGACGGCGCGGGCGACCGAGGAGATCAGCCGGCAGGTCGCCGACATCGGCAATGCCACGGCCAGGGCGGTCGATGCGGTGGCCGACATCGCCGTCGCCATCCAGGATACCGATGCGGCGACCGCCACCATCGCCGATGCCATGAAGCAGCAGGGCCAGGCGACGGCCGAGATTGCCCGCACGGTGGCCGGCACCACAGCGTCCGCGCGGGGGGTGAGCACGCAGATCGGCGAGGTTTCCGCCGTGCTGGCCGAAGCCGGGCAGCGTGCCACCGCCATCCGCGGCGCAGCCGCCGACGCTGAGGCCGCGGCCGTCGCCCTCCAGGCCGAGCTCGTTCGGATCGTCCGCACTTCCACCCCGGAGGCGAACCGGCGGGGGAGCGAACGGGTGCCCGGCCGTGACCGAGCCGCTTTCATGAGATGTGGCACGGCGGGCGAGTTGGAAGCCCGACTGATCAACCTGTCCCGCGGCGGCGCCGCCCTGGCGACCCCGGTTGGCGCGTCACTGCCACTTGGGGGACAGACTTGCGTCCTGCGACTGCAAGGGCTTGCCGTCGGGTTGCCCTGCCTGGTGGTGGGCGCGACCGCGAATCTGGTTAGGCTCCGCTTCCTGGAACTGGGGCAGGCAGAACGCGAGGGGCTGGACACGGCCCTCTCGGAGGCCGGCGGGAGTGCCAGCATGGGCGCCGATCGACGCGCGGCGTGACGCCTGGCTTGCAGTGACGAAGCCAGGGGGCTTTGCGACAACAGGGTTGCGGCCTGGAGGCTACTCCGCCCGCACCCCCGCCCGCCTGATCAAGGCACCCCAACGCGCCTGCTCCGCCGAGATCAGGCGGCCGAACTCCTCCGGCGTCCCCGCCGCCGGGTCTGCCGCCTCCGGTTCCAGCCGCGCCCGGGTCTCCGGCTCCTCCAGCATCGTCCGGATGGCGGCGTTCACCCGCGCCACCGCCGCCGCCGATATCCCGGCCGGCGCCACCACCCCATACCATTGCAGCGCC
>CAXTJY010000016.1:3682-13408 GCA_964244395.1 uncultured Rhodovarius sp. | reverse complement strand
GCCTCGAATCCCGGCACGGTATCAGCGATGGCCGGGATATCCGGCGCCGCCGGCACGGGGCGGAGCGACGATACCCCCAGCGCCCGTAGCTGCCCGGCGCGGATCGGCGGCAGTGCCGGCGGCCCGCCCGTCATCGTCATCTGGATCTGGCCGGCGATCAAATCCGTCATCATCGGCCCGGTGCCGCGATAGGGCACGTGGGTGAATTGTACGCCGGCCGCCTCCTGCAACGCCGAGACGGCGATATGCGTGGCGCTGCCATTGCCGCCCGAACCATAAGCGATGCCGCCCGGATCGCGTCGCGCCAGCGCCAGGAACTCCGCCAGGTTTCGCGCCGGCAGGCTGTTCGTCACCGCAAGGAAGTTGGCGACGGTGCAGACCAGGCAGATCGGCGCAAAGGCGGTAGCCGGGTCGTAAGGCAGCCGCGGATAGAGGCCCGGGTTCACCGCCAGCGTGCCGAGATGGCCCATCAGCAGCGTGTGGCCATCCGGCGCCGCCTTGGCGACCACGTCGGTGCCGATCGTGCCGCCGGCGCCCGGCCGGTTCTCCACCACCACGGTCTGGCCCAGCAACGCGCCGAGCCGCTGGCCGACCACGCGCGCGATGATGTCGGTGCTGCCGCCCGGGGTGAAAGGCACGATGAGCCGCATGGTGTGGTCGGGCGACCAGGTCTGCGCCAGGGCGGGGGCGGCGAGGAACGGAAGGGCGCGGCGGAGGATCATGGCGCGGCCTTTGAAAATGAGGCCGTTTCGCGCGGTACGGGAAGAGGCTCGGCCTGCCGCGCAGCGCCGCTCTCCAGCATCGCCTCTATGGCCGCCGCATCGCAGCCCGCCTCGGCCAGGATGCTGCGTGTATGTTCGCCCAGCCGCGGCGTCGGCAGCGGGTCGTCCCGCATGCCGCCGGAAAACACATTCGCCACCCGGGTTCGGTGGATCCGCCCCTCGCTCGGATGCTCCTCGCTGCCGACGAACTGCACGGCCTTCAGATGCGGATCCTCAAGCAGCCCCTCGATGGAGTTGTACGGCCCCGCAGGCACGTCGGCGGCGCGGAAGATCGCCAGCCACTCCGCCGACGTCTTGCCCAGCAATGCCTGGGCACGGATGGCGAAATACTCCGGCGTGTTCTGCGTCCGCGCGAAGGCGTTGCTGAAGCGCGGGTCGTCGCACAGCTCCGGCCGGCCGATGGCGCGGAAGAAGGCAAAGGCCTGCGCGTTGGTGTTGGCCGACAGCGAGATGTAGCCATCCGCGGTGCGCAGCGGCTTGCCGTCCGGCGACAGCAGTCGGGCATCGCCGGAGGGGCCGAGCGGCGGGTCGAAGGTGGCGCTGCCCAGGTGCTCGGTCAGCACGAAGCCGGCCATGTTCTCCAGCATCGGCACCTCGATCATCTCGCCCATGCCGGTCTTCTCGCGCCGATACAGGGCGAAGCCGATGCTCTGCGCCGCGATCAGGCCGCTGATGTGGTCGGCCATCACCATGGGCACGTAGCGCGGCTCGCCGGTCTGCCGCTCGAAGGTGGCGGAGACGCCGCCGGCCGCCTGTATCACCGTGTCGTAGGCTGGCGCCTCGGCATAAGGCCCGCTGCTGCCGAAGCCCAGGATGGAGCAGGCGATGAGGCGCGGGTTCAGCAGGCACAGCCCCGCCGCGTCCAGTCCCAGCCGGCCCAACGAACTCGGCCGGATGTTGGAAACGAAGACGTCCGCCCGCGCTGCCAGCGCCCGCACCGCATCACGCGCCGCTGCCTGGCGCAGATCGACGCACAGGCTGCGCTTGTTGCGGTTGAAGTTGATGAACTTCCCGCTCATCCCCGGATTGCGGCCGATGCCGGCCATGTGCCGCAGCAGGTCGCCTTCCAGCGACTCCACCTTGATCACGTCGGCGCCCTGGTCGGCCAGGGTGCGGGTGCAGATCGGCCCGACGACCACCGAGGTCATGTCGAGAACGCGGATGCCGGCGAGGGGGCCACTCATGGCGGGCAGCTTGCCGCCACAAGCCGGCCGCGTGAAGCTGCCGGCCATGGAAACGAACCGGACCGTCATCGTCACCGGCGCGGCGCAGGGCATCGGGAATGCCATCGCCCGCGGCTTCGCCGCCGAGGGGGCGACCGTGGTGGTGGCGGACCGGCAGGGCTCGGCCCAGGCGGCGGCGGGCATCGAGGGCGGGTTCGGCCACGACACCGACGTGGCGGAGGCCGCGAGCGTGGACGCCATGGTCGCCGCGGTGCTGGCCCGCACCGGCCGGATCGACGTGCTGGTCAACAATGCCGGCATCTTCACCAGCCTGCTGCCCGGGCCGCTGGAGGAGATCGACCCGGAAGCCTGGCGGCGGGTGATGGCGGTGAATGTGGATGGCATCTTCCACACCGCCCGGGCGGTGGTGCCGGCGATGAAGGTTCAAGGCTCGGGCGCCATCCTTCATATCGGCAGCGCCACCGCCTTCAAGGGCAACCCGCTGATGCTGCATTACGTCACCAGCAAGGCCGCGGTGCTGGGCCTGACGCGCAGCATGGCGCGCGAGCTGGGCCCGCACGGCATCCGGGTCAACAATTTGGCGCCGGGCTACACGCTCAGCGACGGCATGCTGGCCAACGAGGTGCAGCTCAAGCGCGGAAGGCAGAAGAACATCGACGAGCGGGCGGTGAAGCGGGACATGATGCCCGGCGACCTGGTGGGCGCCGCGCTGTTCCTATGCGGCCCCGCCGCCGGCTTCATCACCGGCCAGACGCTGGTGGTAGATGGCGGCGTCTTCATGCACTGAACGGCTTCAGGCGAAGCGGCTGAACCACTGAAAACCTTCGATGCGCAGTGCCCCCTCCGGCGCCGCGTGCGCGAAGTCGATGGCCACTCCGGTGTTCACTTCGATGTCGATCTCGGCCGGCCCGGGCGGCACCAGCCGGGTCTCACCATTCACCATGAGGCCCAGCGGCCCGTCGCCCTCGTGGCGCGTGTGCAGCCGCCAGGTGCCGGGGTAGGGTAAGGCGCCGAACTGCACCCGAGCCGGCGACGAGATCGCGCAGGCGCTGCCCTCCTTCGCCGACAAGCCGGTGAACTCCGCCAGCCGGCCGAGCCAGGACAGGCCCAGCCCGGTGACATGGCCCGCGGCGATCACCTCGCCCAGGCCATCGGTCTGCGCCACCCGCGGCTCGACGCCGGCGGCGGCCAGGCAGCGCAGGATGAACGGCATGCTCCAGCCGCTTTCGAACCAGCCGTATTTGCGCATGACGTAAATCGAGCCGGCATCCAGCCGCATGCCCCAATGCGGCCACCAATGCGACTGGATCGGCTCGCCCGCCAGCAGGAACTGCGCCCCGGGGTGCCGCGACAGCGCGGTGGCCATACGGGCCAGCACGAACCAGGGGCGGGGCGCGTGGTGCAGGCATTCGTAGAACAGGACGAGATCGACCGGGTGCGGCGGGCCGTAGCTTTCGAATTCGCCCTGCACGGCGGCAATGCTCAGCCCCAGCCGCGCTGCGCGGCGATTCACCAGCTCGACGAATTTGGCGTTGACGTCCATCGCCAGCACGTTGAGGCCGGACTGCGCCATGAATTCGGAGGTCAGCCCCCAGCCGCACCCCATGTCGCACAGCCAGTGGCCGCGCAGCGGTGCCGCCAGGCGCAGCAGTGCTGCGAGCCGTAGCCAATGCTCGGCGAGAACGGCGGGGATGCCGTGGTCGTAGCTGTTGACCGCGGCGGCGTGGCGTTCGATGTCGAACGGCGTGTCCTCGTTGGCCAGCTGGTCGAGCGGCCGCCCGGCGATTTCTGAATATAGCGCCAGCTGCTGGGCGGAATATTCCGGGCTGAACGGGTCCAGCGTGGTGTCCACGGCGACATCGGGCGCATAGCCGATCAGGGCGACGAAGGCATTGGCCGCCGGGGTGCCGAGCCCGCCCAGGCTGTCGATGTGGGCCACGTAGTCGTCCAGCTCGTGCGGCCTCAGGAACCGGGGTCCGGGGTGGGCGGCGTGGGTGGCGATTGGCTGGTCCATATCCGCCGGGGTATGCCGGGGATGGCGCGGGGTGGAAAGGGCGTTGCGGTGATCCTGGTGGGAGTAGGGGCGAACTTGCAGGGGCCCGACGGCGCCGCGCCTTTGGCGACCTGCCGCGCCGCGGTGGCGGCGCTGGGCGCGCTGCCCGGCGTGCGGCTGCGGGCGCTGAGCCGATGGTGGGAGAGCGCGCCGATTCCGCCGCTGCCTGGCGCGCCCTGGTTCGTGAACGGCGTGGCGCGGCTGGAAGGATTGCTCGAACCGGCGGCGCTGCTGGAAGCCCTGCACCGGATCGAGGCGGACTTCGCGCGCGCGCGGCCCTATCGCAACGCGCCGCGCACCCTCGATCTCGATCTGCTGGACCTGGATGGGATGGTGCTCGACGGGCCGGTGCTGGTGCTGCCGCATCCGCGGCTTCACCTGCGGCAATTTGTGCTGCGACCGCTGCTGGAGGTGGCGCCGGGCTGGCGGCATCCGTTGCTGGGGGATGGGGCGGCGCTGCTGGCGGGGCTGCCGACGCAGGAGCTTCGGCCGATGTGACGGTCGGCCTGCGCGAGGATGGCTGCGGCGGGGTAATACCAGACTGCGCCGAAAGCGACCGTCGCCGTCGCGCGCATTCAGGCGGTGTGAAGGGATTTACCGCGCATTAATCAATTCAGGGCAAAGCTTGCCGGGAAGCGAGGGAATGATCCCATGACGTTAGCTGCCCGATCCGCGCGTTCCGCCCTCGGTGCGTCCAGCCATTGCACCTGCTGCATCGGTCCGCCGCGGGATGACCTCACCGGCCTGCTGCCGCGCGGCACCTTCATGGCCGCCATGGAGGAGGCGTTGCGCCACCCCGCCACCGGCTTTTGCCTGATGATGCTCGACCTCGATCGCTTCAAGGCGGTCAACGATTCCTTCGGCCATCCGGTGGGCGATGCGCTGCTGCGGGCCGCGGCGGCGCGCATCGTCCACGCGGTGCGGGGCGGCGATGTGGTGGGCCGGCTGGGGGGCGACGAATTCGCTTTGCTTCTGGCCGCGCCGATCGACTGCCGCTCGGCCCGCCGGCTGGGCCTGCGGCTGGTCGAGCAGTTGAGCCGGCCCTTTCTGGTGGAAGGCCGGGTCGTGCATGTCGGCGCCAGCGTGGGCGTCGCCCTGGTATCCCCCTCGGCGCCCTCCGAGGCGCCGGGCGCCGAGACCTTGCTGGCGCAGGCGTATTTGGCGCTGTACGCGGCCAAGACGGCGGGACGCGGCCGGGTGCGGCTTTTCGGCCCGGCGATGCGCGCTTCGACCGAGGCGGTGCTGGCGATGCGATCGGACCTGCAGGAAGCCCAGTCCCGCGGCGAGTTCAGCCTGTTCTACCAGCCGCTGCTGAACATCGCGCAGAACCGCATCGAGGGGTTCGAGGGGCTGTTGCGCTGGAACCACCCGGTGGACGGCATGGTGCCTCCGGCCCGCTTCGTCCCGCTGGCCGAGCAGTTGGGGCTGATGCCCGCCATCGGCGAGTGGGCGCTGCGGGCGGGCTGCGCCGCGGCGACGAAGTGGCCAGTGCACCATCGGCTGGCCCTGAACGTCTCGGCCAGCCAGTTCCGCGATGGCGGCTTCCCGGCGCTGGTCGCGCAGGTGCTGGCGGACACCGGTCTGGCGCCGGAGCGGCTGGAACTCGAAGTGCCGGAGACCGCGCTCATGTCGGCGGCCGAGACAGGGCTGGCGCGCCAGATGCAGGCGCTGCGGACCCTGGGTGTGGGCCTGACATTGGATGAATTCGGCACCGGCCATGCTTCGCTGGCTCACCTGCGCGGCCTGCCGGTTCAGCGGCTCAAGATCGACGCGAGCTTCGCTGACGACCCGGCGATGTTGCGCGCGGTGCTGGGGATTGGCGGGGTTCTGGGCCTGGAGACCGCCGCGCGCGGCGTGGAGACGCAGGCGCAGCTGGCGCTGCTGCGCGAGCTGGGCTGCACAGCGGGGCAGGGCCCACTGATCAGCCGGCCGTTGCCGGTGACGCAGTTGTGGACGGTTTCGGTGCCGCGGCCAGCGCGGGCGCTGATGGCCGCATAAGTCGCCTTGCCTTCGGCGTCGCGCATGGCTATCTGGAGGTTTACGCCGCTGGGAAGCGATTCCCGGCCGGCTATTCCATTACTTGCCGTCTGTTCCCAGGAGTATCCATGGCCCGCGTCACCGTCGAAGACTGCATCCTCCAGGTCCCGAACCGCTTCGATCTCGTGCTCTACGCCGCCCAGCGCGCCCGCAACATCAGCCGTGGCGATACCCTGACGCTGGACCGCGACAATGACAAGAACCCGGTGGTCGCGCTGCGCGAGATCGCCGAGCAGAAGGTCGAGTTGCCGAATCTGGAATCGGACTTGGTGAAGAGCCTGAGCCGCGCGCCGGAGCCGGAGCCTGTCGAGGACGAGGTGATGGACCTGATTGCCACCGACGAGAACATCTTCGGCGTGATGGACGTGAACGAGGAGATGCCGGGCGGCGACGTGGTGGACGAGTCGGTCGATATCGAGGCCGCCATCGGCGCCGAACTCTTCGGCGAGGAATAAGGGGCCCCGTTGGGCCCCGCCAAACCCACCCCTCCAACTCCGGCGTCTGCGCCGGAGGGCCTGAACACGGGCGCGGTCACCATCCCGGGCCTCGACAACGCATTGGTGTTCGTCACCAAGGCGGTCGAGGGCGATAGCCGGCTGGACGGCGCGTTGCTGGCCGATGCGGCCCGGGTCGCCGCCACCGCCCATGCCAGCCAGGCGCGCAAGAACGGCGAGCCCTACATCATCCATCCCATCGCGGTGGCGGAAATTCTGGCCGGCTACCGGCTGGACACCGCCACGCTGGCCACCGCCCTGCTGCATGACGTGGTGGAGGACACGCCCACCTCGCTGGCCGACATCACCCGTCGCTTCGGGCCGGAAATCGCCAAGCTGGTCGATGGCGTCACCAAGCTGAGCCGCATCGAGGTGCAGTCCGAACGCACCAAACAGGCGGAGAACCTGCGCAAGCTGCTGATGGCTGTGAGCGAGGACATCCGCGTCCTGCTCGTCAAGCTGGCCGACCGGCTGCACAACATGCGCACGCTGCACCACGTGCCCAGCGCGGAGAAGCGGGCCAAGACGGCGCGCGAGACCCTGGATATCTACGCGCCCCTGGCCGAGCGCATCGGCATGGAGCGGCTGAAGACCGAACTGGAAACCCTGGCCTTCCGGGAGATCAACCCGGAGGCCTGGCAGGGCATCCAGGCCCGCCTCACCTTCCTGCGCGGCCAGTCCGCCGACCTGATCAGCGAGATCGAGGCCGACATCGCCACCGTGCTGCGCGGCAATGGCGTTGCCGTCGAGGAGGTGCTGGGCCGGGAGAAATCGCCCTATTCGATCTGGCGCAAGATGGAGGCGAAGAACGTCGCCTTCGAAGCCTTGAGCGATGTGATGGCCTTCCGCGTCATCCTGCCGGAGAAGGCGCAGTGCTATCTCGCGCTGGGCGCGGTGCACGACGCCTACCGGACGATTCCCGGCCGCTTCAAGGACTACATCTCGACCCCCAAGGCGAATGGCTACCAATCGCTGCACACCGGCGTCACCGTGCCCGGCAAGCGCCACGCCAAGATCGAGATTCAGATCCGCACCCGCCCGATGCACGAGGTCGCCGAATACGGCGTGGCCGCGCATTGGGTGTACAAGCAGGGCGAGCAGGAGACCCGGCGCTACCCCTGGATGAAGGCGCTGCTCGACATCATCGAGACCGCCGGCGAGCCGCAGGACGTGCTGGAGAACACCAAGCTGCAGCTGCACGTCGAAAGCGTGTTCGTCTTCACCCCCAAGGGCGAACTGTACGAGCTGCCGCGCGGCTCCACCCCCATCGACTTCGCCTACCTCGTGCACAGCCAGGTTGGCGACACCTGCGTCGGCGCCAAGGTGAACGGCAAGGTGATGCCGCTGCGCCAGCAGCTCAGCAATGGCGACCAGGTCGAGATCATCACGGCCCGCGGCGGCAAGCCCAATCCCGACTGGCTGAAATTCGTCGCCACCGGGCGGGCGCGCAACCGCATCCGCCGCTTCGCCCAGGCCGCCGAGCGCGAGACGCAGCGGGAGGAGGGGCGCTCCGCCGTTGCCAAGGCGTTCCGGCAGGACGGGCTGGATTTCTCCGACAAGCTGCTGGAGCCGGCGCTGAAGACGCTGAAGCAGCCCGGCATCGAGGATCTCTTCATCTCCGTGGGCAGCGGCGCCCTGGGCCCGCGCGAGGTGCTGTTCGCGGTGTTCCCCGAATTGCGCGGCCCCGCCCGCCCGGTCGAGCCGATGATGCTGACGCGGCCGCGCGGCCGCCTGGGCGCCGGGCCGCTGGTGACGGCGCGGGGCGAGGGCGGCGCGGCGCAGCCCATGGCCATCACCGGCCTGCCGCCCGGCACGCCCGTCAACTACGCAGGATGCTGCAACCCGGTGCCAGGCGACGCTATCCTTGGCATCATCAATACGGGCCGAGCCATCACCATCCACCGGCGCGACTGCCCGACGCTGGAGGGGTTTTCCGCCACGCCCGAACGCTTCTTCGAGGTCGGCTGGGAAGCGCAGCAGAGCGGCCCGCACACCGCGCGGCTGGCGGTGCTGGCGGCGAACGAGCCGGGAGTGCTCTCCGGCATCACCAACGCCATCGCCAAGCAGGACGGCGCGATCGCGGCACTGCGGATCAGCCGCCGCGTGGATGAGTGCGACGTGGCGCTGGAGGCGGAGGTGCGGGACTTGCCGCATCTCGGCCGGATCATGGCGGGGCTGCGGGCCTGCCCGGGCGTGATCAAGGTTGATCGGGCGCGGGGTTAGCAGGCCAAACCCCGGCTTCTACGCCCGGATACTCGCTAAAAAGCTGTCCGCCTTACCGCGCAGCGTCGTCGCCTGCGCGCTCAGCGCGTCCGATGTGCCGCGCATGTCGTGGGCCGCGGCCCCCGTGGCGCCCGCAGCGCGCTGCACGTCGCCGATCCGCCGCACCACCGCGCCCGTACCCTCCGCCACCTGCGCCGCGCTGCGGGCGATCTCACGCGTCGCGGCGCCCTGTTCCTCTACCGCACCGGCGATGGCGGTGGTCACTTCGTTCAGCCGCTCGATGGTGGTGCCGATGCGCCGCAACGCGCCGGCCGCCTCTTCCGTGGTGCCCTGGATGGCGCTGATCTGGGCAGCGATCTCCTCGGTTGCCTTCGCGGTCTGGCTGGCCAGGCTTTTCACCTCGCTGGCGACCACGGCGAAGCCCTTGCCGGCCTCGCCAGCCCGCGCCGCCTCGATGGTGGCATTCAGCGCCAGCAGGTTGGTCTGCCCGGCGATGTTGCTGATCAGCCGCACCACGTCGCCGATCTTGGCGGCGGCCTGCACCAGGCCCTGCACCGTGGCATCGGTCGCCCGCGCCTCCTGCGCCGCGGCGCTGGCCACGCCGGCGCCCTCGGTCACCTGGCGGGTGATCTCGGCCACGCTGGCCGCCAGCTCCTCGGCGCTGGCCGCCACCGCCTGCACATCCTGCCCGGCGCGGTTGGAAACGTCGGCCACCGCATCCGCCTCCCGCCCGCTGGTCGCCGCGGCCTCGCCCATGGTCTCCACTCCGGCCCGCATTTCCACCGCCGACTGCGCCACGGCGGCCACCACGCTGCCCACCTCGGCCTCGAAATCGTCGGCCATGCGGGCCTGCCGGGTTACCTGCCGCCACATCACCATGGAACCCACATAAGTGCCGGCATCGTCCAGGATGGCGTTGATCTTGACGTCGAAAACTTCGCCCGCAAGGCGCA
>CAXTJY010000016.1:0-3672 GCA_964244395.1 uncultured Rhodovarius sp. | reverse complement strand
GGCTGGGCTCGGCCAGTACCTCACGCAAGGCGGCGAATTCGGGCGCCAGCGAATCCAGCCGCGCGCCCAGCAGCGGCTCGGACCGCACCAGCCGCAGCAGCCGGTCGCATTCGGGGTTGCTGTAGGTGATGGCGAAGCCACCGCGGGGGTCGGCCAGCATCACGCCGGTGCCCATCTGCTCCAGCATCTGGCCCTGGCCAAAGGCGCGCCGGGCGGCGCCGCGCAGCGCCTCCAGCGCCACCGCGATGCGGCCGATCTCGTCCCGCCGGTCCTGGTCGGCCACCGAATCGCGCGTCTGCCCCGCCGCGATGGCGGTGACCTCGCCGGTCAGCCGGCGCAGCGGGGTGCCGATGGCCCGGGCGGTGACGAAGCCAGACAGGAGCAGCATCGCCGCCACCGCCAGCCCCGCGAACAGCACCTGTGACGAGATGGCGGCCAGCGCCATGTTCGAACCTTCGCCCGCCTCATGCCCCTCCGCCCGCAGCGTTTCAGTGGCGCGCCCCAGCGCCTCCATCACCCGGTTGCGCGCCGGCGCGCCACGCTCCTGCCGCTCGGTCTCGATGGACTGGCCCAGCGCAATCACCGCCTCCGCCTGGCGGGCGATATCGTCGGCCACGCCGCCCATGCGCTGCACGTCCTGCCGCATGCTGGCGGGCGCCGAACTCTCCAGCCGGCGTTGATGCACGCGCTGCTGGCTGGCGGCCCGGCGCACCCTGCTGGCCGCGGCCTGGTCGCCGGTGGCCAGGTAGCGGTTGGCGCCCAGGCGCACTTCGTTCACGGCGGTGGTGTAGGTGGTCAGCACGTCGCGCGCGGCCTCCAGCGCCTCGCCGTTCAGCGCGAAGCTCAGATTGGCGGTCACAGCCTCCAGCGCCTGGTCGAATTCGGGCAGGCGGGGAAGCAGCCGTTCGTCGCGCGTCCGCACCAGTTGCTGGCGGCGGTCCGCCACCTGCTCGTACACCTGGGTCAGGGTCTCGATGCCGCGCAGCATTTCTTCCAGTGCGGCGCGGGCCTGCGGCGAGCGGGCCAGCTCCAGCGCCGCCGTCGCCTCGCGCGTCGCCCCGGCCATCCCTTCCATAACCAGCAACTGCTCGGCGTCGATCGTCGTCGGGTTCTGCGCCAGCAGCACGCCCCGCTGGCTGGTGGTGGCTTGCAGCAACATCTGCATCGCCTCCGCCGCCGAAAGCTGGGCCTGCACCGCGTTGCCCTCGACCTCCTGGGCGTTGCGCGCGGCACCGGTCTCCAGGCTCACCAGCACCACGAGCGCCGCCAGCATCAGGACCGCGCAAGCCGAACTGACCGCCAGCTTCAACCCGACCGAGAGGTTTCGGAACAGCCGCATCGTCTCTCTCCTCGCGCGCGGCGCCAGTCAGGACCGGTGGCGCCACGGCTCGATGTGCGGGCGCAATTCTCGTCCGCGGTGCTGCCACCGCCGCCGATCACGCCCTGGATGGCAGCATGGAAGCATGGTCGGGTGAACCGAAGGTGAAGCCGGCTGGACATGCCGGTCTGCGTCAGCCACATCCCGCGATACCCAGGAGGCCGCCGCCATGCTGTTCGACTTCGAGACCCTGCCCGCCCGTGACCGCTACAAGCTGCTGGTCTCCACCGTGGTGCCGCGGCCCATCGCCTGGGTGGTGAGCCAGGATGCGGCCGGCCTGGTAAATGCCGCGCCCTATTCCTTCTTCAACGCGTTCGGCGACGACCCGGCGATCATCGCCATCGGCTGCGGCCCGCGCGCGCCTGGCGTGCCGAAGGACACGCTGGCCAACATCCGCGCCACCGGCGAATTCGTGGTCTGCCTGGTGCCGGAGGCGCAGGTGAACGCCATGGTGGTCACCGCCGCCGACTTTCCGGAGGGGACGGACGAGCTGGACATCGCCGGGCTGACCAAGATCGCCAGCACCAAGGTGGCGCCGCCTCGCATCGGCGAAAGCCCGGTGGCGATGGAATGTGAGACCTTTCAGCTGGTCGAGGCTGGGCGGCACACCATCGTGCTCGGCCGCGTACGGGCCATGCATGTGCGGGACGACGCGGTGATGAACGTGGAGAAGAGCTACATCGACACGCCGAAGCTGGAACTGGTGGGCCGCATGCATGGCAGCGGCTGGTACACCCGCACCACCGATCGCATGGAAGTGCCGCGCTACACCGCCGAACAATGGGCCGCGAAGCAGGCCGCCGACGCCACCGGGTGATCGGCGGCAGGCAGCGCGGCGCCCGCTTCACGCATTCGTGGCGTGCGGGGCAGCGGGCGGCCCCGTAGCCTTCCTCTCAATGACAAGGGAGGCCCGTGGTGGCGGTGTATCTGGACGTGCCTTACTGCAACCAGCTCTCGGTGCCGGAATCCAGCAGCGTACTGAACGATCCGACAGGCTGCTGGTATTGCTCGGCCTGCATGATCGGCTGGTATTTCGAGGTCGGGCCACGGCAGGGTGTGCCAGAGTTGCACACCTCCCGCCTGCCGGCCGACATCCAGGCGCGGGCCGGCTTCGTGGGCCATGTGGCCACCGGATCGACCGATGCGGCGGCGATGATGCGTGCCTTCGGCGGCGGCCAAAGCGAGCATGTGCTGCTGGCGCGACGCGAGCATCTGACGCCGCTGGGGCATTGCGCTGAAGCCGGCTATCAATATGGCCATACCGAGCTGGAGATGCTGCTGCGCCGCTACGGCCCCATCTTCTTCTACTGGCAGAAGACCCGGAATGGGCAG
Source organism: uncultured Rhodovarius sp. (assembly GCA_964244395.1). Classification (GTDB taxonomy): domain Bacteria; phylum Pseudomonadota; class Alphaproteobacteria; order Acetobacterales; family Acetobacteraceae; genus Rhodovarius. The sequence goes on along the minus strand of CAXTJY010000016.1, from coordinate 962 downwards.
ACCTACGGCCATGCCTCGGTGCTGATCGGAGTGCTGGAGCGCAGCCCGGACCTGGTGTTCCACGACCCCGAAAACGCCCCGAACTCGTCGATGGACCTGTCGGAATGGAATGCCAAGCGGCAGCGCTGGACCTATTCGCAGATGCGGCGCGAAGGCACCGCGCACCAGATTCGGCAAGTGCCGACTTAGTCGGCCCGGATCCCGCCCTCGCGCACCACCACCACTGTCTCCGCATACTCGCGCGCCACCCGGGCCATCACGTCGCCGGTGCCCGGCTTGGCGCCCATATCGGCCATGCGGCGTTGCGTGGCCGGCAGCGAAAGGAAGGCTATCACCTCGGCGCGCAGCCGCTCCACCACCGGCGCCGGCGGGCCGCTCGCCGCCATCACGGCGTTCCAGGTCGATACCTCCAGCCCCGGCATGCCCGCCTCGGCGGCGGTCGGCAGGTCGGGCAGGTTCTGGCTCCGCTCGGAATCGGTCAGCGCGATGGCGCGTAACTGGCCATCGCGAATGAATTGCGCCACGGGGGGAATGGTGGTGACGAACAGCTTCACCCGCCCGGCCAGCAAATCGGTGATGCCGGCGGTCACGGTGCGGTAATGCACCGCCGTCATCGGTGGCACGCCCGCCCGCAGCCGCCACTGCTCGGCGCCGATATGCTGCACCGAGCCGATGCCGGAAGTGGCGTAGTCGAAGCCCGGATTGGCGCGGCCCCAGGCGGCCAGCTCCGCCAGGGTGCGGGCTGGTACCGAGGGATGGACCACGATGGCATGCGGCGTGTCCATCAGCGGCGCCACCGCGACCAGGTCGCGTTGCGGATCGTAGGACAGGTCGGGGATGAGCGCCGGCGTGGCGGTGAGGTAGCCGGAATAGGAGATCAGCAGCGTATGCCCGTCGCGCGGCGCCCGCAGCACCGCCTGGGCGGCAATCATCGCTGTCGGACTGAACAGCAGGCCGAGGGA